>JBNKGC010000025.1:0-46754 GCA_050289625.1 Polyangiaceae bacterium
GGGCGCATCGTCTCCGAACATCCCCACTTGCTCGGCCTCGGCAAGCGCGAGGACGCTCGCTCGGGTGCCGTCGCGCCAGACCTTCTTCATCGTCTATTCGACGCGCCCGTCATGGCGGAGCTCGAGGCGGTCTTGGAGGAGGGGTCGTCGCTGAACATCTTGAAGAGCTGGGGGCCAGCAAAGGAGTCGAGCTTCTTTGCGAAGAGCACCGCGCCGAGGTTGGTGATGTTCCACTCCCCCCGAGGCCGACTTCGCAATCAGTTCATCCGAGACCAGCATTGCAGCGCGACCATCGGGGAGGGGGAGCTGGAGAAGATCGAAGTAGGCGGGCACGTCGAGACCTACTCGTCGACGAGCACGAAGCGATAGTCGAGTGTGGGAAACCAGTGCAAACGCCACCCGATGGGAAACTCGGCGACTGCAGCGCGGGCGCCGGCACTCAGGCGATGCCTCGCGCCGAGCCGCACGTGCACGCGGAGTGCCCCCTCGACGGCCCAGGCACCGCTGACTCCGTATTTGAGCCCCAGGGGCAGGTAGCTTGCGAGAACGTCGACCTCGTAGTCCACCGGTTCTGCCACCAGCCCCGACGCACCGAGCCCGGCGCGCGGCACCAGGGGTGAGTAGAGCGGTGCGAACCGCTGGTAGAGGAACGGAAAGTCGAGAAGCGGGAGCGCTTCGTCTCCCCGGACGGCGAAGGCGAAGCCTGCCCGCGCCGTGACGGTCTGCCGTTTCGTGACGAAGGATGCCAAGGCATCGCTGTCGAGCTGAAGCACGAACGGCGGGTCCGTCGTCGGCGGCAACAAGGAGCCGGCGCCCTGACCCGAAGTCAGGCTCAGAAACATCGTCGGGTAAGAAAGGCGGTGTCGAGTGCTCGTCATCCAGCCACGCGGAGAACGTGACGTCGCCGGGTTCCCCTCGCTTTCGGCGAGCGACTCATCATCCTGCGCCCACCAGCGCACCTTCGCTTCGAGGTGGGGCAGGGCGAAGAACCAAAGTGGGTGCACGCCAAGTTCGACGCCATCATCGACCGCCCAGCGGGACGGTGACAGCACACCGACCTCGAAGCGCCCCGCCGGCATCGTTCGAGCACTCCCGCCCGACCACTCCGAAGCCTCGACAGCGCGCGGCGCCCAGCAGCCGACGCAGGCGGCCACCGCGCAGACGACACGCGCAGTTCGTCTGGGTCGGAGCCGGGAGCCATGCTCTTCCTCAGGCACGGACGTCACCGAAGCTCGATCTCCACGGTGACGGGAGCGTGATCACTCAGCGGCATGGTCGCAGTGCCGCCGCTCTCTTCGTCTTGGTGAGTGAGCCCCGAGTCGGGCACGACAGTGGCGTTCGTGAACAGATAATCGAGCTTTCGATTCCAAAAGCCGTTCGCATCGGTGGTGTGCGAGAAGTGGGGGGTGTTGTCCGCTTGGTACTCGTCCAGCGGGATGGCAGTCGAATACGCGTCGTAAAGCGGAACGAGCCACTCCGTCTCTTCTGAATAGTCGTCGGCCTGGAAGTCCTCGTCGGTGCACACGGAATCGGGAAAATCACGCACCCGCGCGGAGCCCGGTGGAATCGTGTTCAAGTCCCCCCCACCGACGACCAGACCGGGCGCCGCGTCGAGTTCTTCACGAAAACGCGCTATCTGGGCGAGCTTCGTTCCGTCCTGCGAAAAAGCCGCCGTGTGCGTGGCCACGAGACGCAAGGGGGGCTCGGTTGCCAGCTCGGCACGCAGGATGTTTCGTCGCAAGTAGAAGTAGCGCTCGATGCCGCTCTGATCGGTGCGCAAGGGCAGGGCAAGGCGCGTCCCGTCTCTCAAGGGGAGCTTCGAGAGGATGGCGTTCCCCGAATCGACCGGGCCGATACCGTCACTCGGAACGTAGTCGGCTCGCCACTGCGAGGCGTAAACTGCGTGATTGAGGGGCGTGTGGTCGAGGAGCCACTGGAGCTGGTCGACGTAGGCGACACGCTTCGAGTTCACGTCGACCTCCTGCAAGAACACGACGTCGGGGTCGACGGCGGTGATCTTCGCTGCAAGCGCTTCGAGGTGCGCGAGCACTTCGTCGCGCGTCATGAGCACCCGGTCGCCGTGGCAGTCGAAGAAGAAGTCGAGGCGCCCTCCACCAAACTTGATGTTGTAGGTCATGACGCGGAGGCGCTCGGGCTGAACGGCTGCCTCTTGGGACGACGCGGTATAGCGCTGGGCCGGTTCGACGTCGTCGAACCCGGTGCCGAACGGATCGCACCCCAGAGCCACCAGGGCTGCCCAAAGTGGGAGCCTTACGACTCGACGCTTCACTGCGCTCCACTGGACGACACGCATGCCTTGAAGGTCTTATAGCGATGACCGCTTGCTGTGACCCGAGAAAACGCGAGCGGCAGGTGCAGAAGAAGGGCCCGGCGTCGCCAAGCATCAACGCGGGTGGCTGTCACCATCGTGGAGACGCTCCCGAACGCGCGGGACTTCGGTCACGGGAAGCACGTCGATGCGTTCATCGAGGGGGTACGACTCGCTGCCGGGGTAAACCACGAAGAGCTTCGCGAGCCCGAGGTCGGCGGAAGGCGCGCAGCCTGACGCCTCCTCGAAGTGTTCCATGAGCGCCAGGCCTCCGGTGAGGCGTAGTGGGTGGGGTGTCCGCCTCGCTGTTGCTTCTCGGTTGGAAAACCACCATGGCAGTAGCGGACCCCATGAGTACTGCTTCCAAAGCACGGCTGTCGCAACGAGCGGACCTCGTCGACCTCCTTCCGGCGGTCGTCTGGCAAGCAGATCTTCAGAGGCGGCGATTTTCTTATGTGAGCCAGAGCGTCGAGGAGTTGCTGGGCTACCCGGTGCGGCGCTGGCTCGAAGAGAGCGGATTCTGGGCTGATCACATCCACGCGGCGGATCAGGGACGCACCGTGAGCCTCTTCACAGACAAGAGCATCCAGGAGCTTCCCCACGCCTTGGAGTATCGCTTCCTGGCCGCTGACGGCCGAATCCTGTGGCTGCGAGACACGGTTCGCGTGTCGCTCGAGGCAGGGCGGCCTACGAGCGTCTACGGCGTGATCGTTGATGCGACGGCCCACAAGCTCACCGAGGATGCGCTGCGCAAGATGGTGGAGGACCACGAGGCCCTCTACAACCGGACGCCGATCATGATGCACTCCATCGATCGGCAGGGGCGACTCGTCAGTGTGAGCGACCACTGGCTGCGTACTCTTGGCTACGCCCGCAGCGAGGTTCTCGGGCGTCGTTCGCTGGAGTTTCTCTCCCCGGAATCCCGCGAGCGGGCGCAAAAGGAGGTTCTGCCGGAGTTCTTCCGCACGGGTTTCTGCGAGGACGTTCCGTACGAGCTCCTGCGTAAGGGCGGCGGGCGAGTGGAAGTGCTCCTCTCCGCCACGTGCGAGCGCGACGAGAAGGGCGAGGTCGTCCGCTCTCTCGCCGTGATGGTCGACGTCACCGAGCGCCGTCAGGCCGAGGAGGCTCTTCGCCGCGCCGAGGAGCAGCTCCGCCAGGCGCAGAAGATGGAGGCCGTGGGGCGGCTGGCGGGGGGGATCGCTCACGACTTCAATAACCTACTCGTGGCGATTCTCGGTCACAGTGACATGCTCTTGGACTCCGTCTCCGAGCCGAGTCTGCGCTCCCACATCGACGGGATCCGCCACGCCGGTGAGCGAGCCGCTGCCCTGACTCGGCAGATCCTGGGTTTCAGTCGGAAGCAACCCGCTTCCCGCCAGGTGATCGACTTCGACCACCTCGTCGTGGACACCGAGCGGATGCTGCGACGCATCCTTCGCGAGGACATCGAGGTGGTGACTGAGCTCGGGCCGTCGGGCAACGTGCAGGCTGATCCGGCTCAGCTCGCACAGGTGCTGCTCAACCTTGCGACCAATGCCGGCGCGGCAATGCCGTCCGGAGGTCGCCTGACCATCCGAACCCGCATCGTGGACCCAGAAGACGACGACGCCCCAGTCGAGCTGCCGGTTGGACGATACGTCTTGCTGACCGTTCAAGACACAGGGACGGGTATGGACGCCGCGATCAAGGCACACATCTTCGAGCCGTTCTTTACGACCAAGGAACCAGGAGCAGGCACGGGCCTCGGCCTCTCGACAGTGTACGGCATCGTCAAACAGACCGGTGGTGCGATCAGCGTTGAGAGCGAGCCCGGGCGAGGGACCACCTTCCGCATCCATCTACCCTGTGTTGACGAGCGGGCCGCGGTGAAGGCCGAGTCCGCAGCGCAGCTTCCCCGAGGCTCCGGCACCGTTCTTGTAGCCGAAGACAGCGCCTTGGTCCGCAAGCTGTTGGAAGCTCTGCTGCGCGGCGGCGGCTACGCGCCGCTGATCGCGGGGGCACCGGAGGAGGCCATCGCCATGGCCCGCGCCCATGCGGCCCCCATTGATGTGTTGCTCACGGATGTAGTGATGCCAGGCATGCGCGGCCCTGCGCTCGCTGATCGGATCGTTGCCCTGCACCCCGAGGTCCATGTGATTTTCATGTCCGGGTACACAGCGGAGGGGGCTGAGACGATCGAGGGACGCGACTTTCTCGCCAAGCCCTTTACTGCTCAGGAGCTGCTGGGCAAGTTGGCTCAGGTGCTTGCCAGCTGAGTCAGCTACCAATGCACGTATCACCTCGCTCCTCGGCAAGGTGGTGAAGCTTGCTCAGGACTGGTTCGATGAGCAGAACTGCTTCGACGAACACCGCTTCACGGGCGGAGGCGTCGGCGCCGTCCGACCTGTTCCCCACCTGAAGTCCCGGCCAAGACGAACCCCATTGCGGTGAGCGCAATGAGGACTCGGACGGAACGCAGAATGATTCCCGGCTGCATATGCATCGGTCGACCCACCCTCGTGCAAGGGAAGCTGGTGCAGGAGTCGGGGGCGCGCAACCTACGGCGAGCTAGCGAATGGATCAGAATCGCGTCCCAACCAGGAAAGCCTCGGCCCTGCGCATCCAGGTGGCGATTGCCCGCCGCGCGCGAAAGCACGACCGATTCACGCGGACCGCTGCCGCACTCGCGGAGGAAGTCTTTGACGTCGCTCGGGTGACCAAGCACCCGGTCGGTCTTGCCGGCCAAGGAAAGAAGGGGAGGCAGCACCACGCCCCTGAGGGCCGATGTGTAGTCGAACCCGTCGCGCGGATCGATCCAGGGGCCCGGCTGTACCCAAACCGCACCTTCGCCATGACTCAGACGCGATTCGTCGTCTGAGCCGAAGTGCCAACGGCGGGCTGGGAGGTAGCCGTAGACTCCGACGAGTGCGCGGCTCACGCGAAACCACAGCAAGTCGACGACGAACCACTTGGTGGGGCCGGAGACACGAATGCTCCGCCTACTTCCCAGAAAGGTCGTCACCGAAAGAACGTGGGTCGCTGAACGGTTACACCTACTCAGATACCGAATACTCGCGTTGTTTCAGCGGAGGGCTTGGCTGGACAAGACGAGGCTCACTTCGATCTGGAAGGGCAGCGCGAGCTCGGGGGTCGCTACGCTGAAGCGATGTTGGAAGCTCGCCCGCTACTGAGCCGAAGCGGTCGACTCCGAAGGGGACGTCATCGTCGGCGGATACACCAACGACGACTCCGCGGCACTCATGAACTCCCACGGGCTCCGAGAGGGTGGCTGTACGAGTGAACAAGAGTGCCGGTACCCCCAAGGGGCACCGGCACCGTCTATCTGTCTGCGATTCAGACGACTCGACTACTGAATGTCCGCCGAGGGGCCGACCTGATTGCTCGCCATGTCTGAGTAGGCCGCAGGAACGACCGATCCCATCGCCGCCTTCCATTCAGCGTTGCCCTGGATGGAGCTCATCACGCTGCTATTCAGGACGAAACCATCGGTGGAGTTGCCCGTGTAGTTGGAAACGCAGGAGCGCCCCAACGCGCCGGCGCAAGTCGAGCTCGTGGAGCCCACGTTTCCGTCGAGCGGTGCATAGACCAGGCTGGAGCTCGTGGCGTTCACAGGGGTGAAGTAGTCGCCCGTGCTGAAGTAGTTGCCCTCAATCAATGTCACCACGTCTTCTGACGCCTCGAGCCCCATGTAGTAGTTGCTCTCCCAATAGTTGTTCACCACATGCACGACTCCTCCGCTCGTTGCACTCGAGCCCTTGCCAACCTTGGGGGAGCGTCCGGAGGTGTTGTAGAACTTGTTTCCAACTAAGGTCACGCTCTGGTCCTCGCCGAGGAGGAGTACCGTCCAGTAGTGGCGCCCGTCGCAGTAGTGACCATATTCGGTGACGCCGTTGAAGTAGTTGTTGGAGATCGTAACGTTTTGCGCCGTCCCCCAGCCCGCTACAATCATTTGACGTCCGATTCGAGCAAACTCGTTGTGGTCGATCCACACCTTGCTGGTGTTGTCTAGCGTCAGCGCATCGCCGGCCCAGATCAGCCCGTCGTTGATGTCGGTGATCGCCAGGTTGCGGATGATGATGTTCGAGACACCTCCCTTGAGGACGAGTCCCTTGCCCTTGATACCCGAACTCGACCCGACGCCGATAAGAGTCTTGTTCGAGCCGACGAGCATCCCGCTCTTGCCGGCGGTGTCGTACGTCACGTCGTATGTGGTGCGACCGTCGCAGTAACCTAGGGTGTCCAGGATCTTCTCGTATTTTCCATTCATCGAGCAGCCATTGTTTGAATAGGTGCAGGCTTTGCCCGTCGTGGTGCCCTCGGTCCCGCGGAAGTCGATCACCCCATTGACGCGAATGATGCGAGCTGTGTCGTCAGTGCACACCCCTCCAGAGGTGGAGCCACACAGTGCGTTCGTCAGATCGGCAACGGTGCTGACGGTGACGACTTCTCCGCCGGTACCGCCAGTTACCCCAGAGCCGAATCCCGCGATGGACGTTTCGTTGCTGCTGCTACCGTCCGTGCTCCAGAGCTGGTTGCTGCTTCCTTTGTACGTCCACTGAACAATCTTGGCACCGTTTGCCGTGCTCGCCCCCTCTACGTCGACGGCCAAACCACTCGACTTGGAGATGATCGAGAACTTCCCGTTGCCCCGATCGGTCAGGCTCCACTTCTGGTTGTCCTTGGTTCCGCAGGCCCACTGGATGAGGTTGATTCCCTTCTCATCGGAAGCGCCCGGGACATCCATGCAGAGGCCGCTCCCCTTGTTCTTCAGGGTGTAATACCCGTCTGACTGCAGCGAAGCCGTCCAGGTCTGAAAGTCGCTGCCGCTGCATCCTTGCTGCTGCAGCGTGGCTCCGTTGCTTGAACTCGATCCCTTGATGCCGATGCACTTGTCGCTCCCAACGCCAACGATGGTGGTCGTGGTGTCGTCTGCGACTTCGAGGGCAAGACCTTGCGTCTCTAGATCATCGCCGGCCTCGTCGTGCGCCGCGCACGCTGAAAGGAGTGAAGCGAGGCCAACGAAAGTCATGGCCACTACTGAACTCTGCGAATACTTGTACCACTTCATTTTTCTAGTACCTGCTTGGTCCGCCGGTGCGACGCTGGCCGCATCGGCGGACCGCTTGGGTTCGTTAGTAGTTGCGTCAAGGCGGCACAACCCATCAGAATTCTGACTACTTCTCCTCCGACATTCGTCGTCGTGGCTTCGACACCGGGTATCGGCGCGCCCGATCCGGCGTCGTCTCGAATTGCGCCCGGGCGTTGCTTTGTAACCGTCCAGCAATGGACCTCTGCCGCGGCGGAGTCACGGATGCGATTGTCAGGGCGTGAGCACGCGTCGAGGTCGTGAGTTCTGGGAGAAACTGAGCGCGGAGGTCGACTCCGGGAGGTCGACTACGCGATGCCGCCCAGCCACCTCGGCAACTCGGAGGCTCGTTCTTGGGAAAGGTGACCACAGACGATGCCGAAAACGGCTCCGACACTGACGGGGCGGCCAACTACTCTCCGACGCTCGACTGCTCGGGAGAAGGCTCGGGCAGCTCGTGGAACTCGAGGGAGCCGTCGTCGAGCTCGACGTAGACGCCGTCGAGAAAGAGCGAATGGGCTGGAAGAGGCTCCCTCGAGCGCTTGACCGTGCTGTCGTCCTTTGGGTGCGGGCATTTCAGGTCGGCGACGTGACGTGACACACCAGTGACGGAGGGGCGGACGCTTGCATGCGAGACTATTTAGGTGAACTCCCACTCAATCGCCTACTACGCGGGGCGCGTGCGACGCGACCTCTCCAGAGACGTCTTCGCCCCAGCTCGCTCCCGGTTGCTCTGGCTTCCGGTCCATGTGTCCATTGCCGGGTTCCTGATCGCAGGGGTGTCGCTGCTTTTGGAGAGCGGCACGTCCTGGCTACTCGTCGTGCCGCTGTCGCTCGTCATCGGCGTTAGTTTCGCTGGGCTGACGTTCCTCGCCCACGAGACTCTGCACGGAGCCGTGATTCGCGGGCGGAAGGCACGCGCCTTGGTAGGTTGGGTCGGCTTCCTGCCGTTCGCGGTGTCGCCACGGCTCTGGGTGGCGTGGCACAATCGGGTGCACCACGGGCACACGGGAAAGCCGGGCACCGACCCCGACGCCTATCCGACCTTGGCCCAATACCAGGCGAGCCGAGCCCTCCGAACGGCCACGGATTGGGGCGCTATGGGGCGTCGACGTTTGTCGGGCCTCCTCAGCTTGGTCATCGGTTTCACCGTGCAGAGCGCCCACATGCTACTGGCGGCGCGGCGCCGCGGCTACCTCGCCACCCGCGAGTACATCCCTGCTCTGGCGGAAACGCTCGTTGGCGTCACCCTCTGGGCCGCGCTGGCCTTCTGGATCGGTCCTCACGCCTTCACCTTCGCATTCGTATTGCCGCTCGCCGTTGCCAACACGATCGTGATGGCGCACATCCTCACCAATCACAGCTTGAGTCCGCTCGGCGCTGTCAACGATCCACTGTTGAACACGCTCACCGTGACTGTGCCGGGCTGGATGCGCTTTCTCACCCTGGGCTTTGGCTACCACGTCGAGCACCACATTTTCCCCGCGATGAGCTCTCGCCATTCTCCGCGGGTTCGTCAGGTGCTCCAGTCGCGCTGGCCTGGGCGCTATCAGTCGATGCCGCTCGGCCAGGCCCTGCTTGCGCTGCACCGCACCGCACGCGTCTACAAGGACGACCATACGCTGATCGACCCCCATACGGGGTGCGAGTGGAGCGCCTTGTCGCCTGTGGCGACCGATCGCGAGTCGGTTTCATCCGTGGTGCCCGATGCGCGCGTTGGGCGGGACGCCACTGCCGAACTCGCCTGAGGGGCGTGTCGCCGTCCCGGCTCCAGCGGGAATCTTTTGGGTTGATTGCGCTCTGCCCATTCGGCTCACGAAGGACGGAAGAAGAGGCTGAAGAAGGACGACGTCAATCGCCGTCTCGCGTTTTCGATGGAGTGGGAAGTGGGCGAAACCTGGGCGGCGAGTCACGCAACGAAGGTGCTCTACGCTGGCGGCCCGTTTCTCTCCGTTGAACAATTTGCCCTCGAAATGATTCCCCTGCGCGCGAGCCCCGAAGAGTGGTCGTGACCCGCAACCTCTGATAGCTTGCCGCTTCGGCCGACAGGCCTTTCTTGACCTTGGGAACACGCATGTTGAAACTTTCTTCGCCTATTCGAGTATTGGGCACCACTCTCCTCCTTGCGGGATCCCTGAGCACGGCTTGCAGTCCTGCAGGCGACGAACGGAGTGATTCCTCGACCGCCGCCGGCGCGACCGACTCCGGCGGGGCCGGGACAGGCGGCCTCGGAAGCGGAGGCGGTGTTGCCACGGGTGGTCTGGGTAGTGGAGGCGATGTCGTCGGAACCGGCGGCGTCAGCACAGGCGGCGTTGGAACCGGAGGAGTTGGAACGGGCGGCTCGGCCGCACTCCCGCCTGAAGCGATCCTCTTTCAGGAAGACTTCGAAAGCGCAGCCGAAGACTCGGTTCCCGCGGGCTGGAACAGTTTCGTTTCCTACGTCGTGGACATGAACAACATGAAGCCGGAGCCCTTCGCTCTTGCGGACAGCAGCAAGGCGCACGGTGGCACCAAGTCTTTGCATGTTTCGGCAACCAGTGCGCCGGCCATGCTCACCCGTCCGCTGCCTCCCGGCACCAACAAGGTCTACGTGCGCGCCTACGTTTGGCTCACGAACAAGCTGGGCCAAAACCCCGGGAACAACCACGAAACGCTCATCGGCGTTCGCGGGACTCCCGGGGGAGCGAACGATGAGGTCCGATTTGGCGAAATCAAAGGCGTGATCGGGACGAACGAGGTTCCCTCCGATGACATCTCCCCCACCCAAGATCAGTGGGGGATGGGTCCAGTCATCCCCGCCGGCGAATGGAACTGCATCGAGGTTGCTTTCCTTGCTGACACGGCGACCCACGAGGTTCGCGCCTGGAACAATGGGACTGAGGTCCATGCGGTCAACGCCCCCGAACAGTGGAACAACGGCGCACTCGGCACGGACTTTTTGACGAACAAGTTCAGCGAATTCATCATCGGTTGGCACTCCTTTTCCAGCTACGCGAACGAGATCTGGTTCGACGACATCATCGTAGCGACCGCGCCCATCGGGTGCAGCTCGAACTGAGTTTCCCCGACCTTGCGGGAGCACGAGCCCGCGGTCCGCTTGCCGGAGGTTCTCGCCGAATCAGCTGCGACTCAGCGGCGCCGACTCCCGCGTCTCGCCACCCGCGTCGAAGGCGGGCGACCCATGTGGAAGCAACTCGGGTCGACGTACTCCACTGCCCGCGTGCTCCGCGCACCTTGGTCTACTCGGTCCGTCCCCAGCCGGCCTGTAGTGAAGGAGCAGTCGTTTTCGTCGCTGATCATGATCGCGGCGACAACAGAGTCCGGGCGAAGGAAGGCAGCTCGCTGGTCGAGTAGTTCCTTGTCGAGCACGATCGCCCCGCTTTCGTCGCGCAGTGGCACAGTGCGTCGACTCTGTGGGTCAACGACGAGCTGGGCCGGTGGTGATGGATCGACGAGGAATCGATACCAGGCCTTCAGATAGTGTCCAGACTCCGCGGTCGCTGGCGACAAGAAGAATCATCGCTCTTCCTCGACGAAGGTGTCGAGCGCGAGACCACGCAATGGACCGGGCCCGATGGGGGGAGCGCGCGACGGCCGCGCGAGAAAATGTGGCTGAGACGTCCCGCGATGTGGTGCGGCGTGCGACAATGCGAGCCACGCTTCTGAAAAGACTTTTTCCGTGGCCCGGGAGGAGTGCTACCAATTCAGGGTGGCTCTTGATGAGCATGCTCGACGGGAGGACGAAAGCGGATGGCGGAACAGGTGACTCAGGGCTCGAACGGCGACGGGGCATCGAATAGCGAGGTTTCGGAGAGTCTCTCACGAGATAGCGTCCTCGACGCGGACCAGGGGCGCACGCCGGAGGGGTACCGTTTCTTCGACGTCGTCCAGGGGTACCTCGATCAGGCTGGGGATCTGGTCGAGGTGCCGGACTACATCCGCACCATCCTCGGTCAGCCGAAGAACGAGCTCATCATCCACTTCCCGGTTCGACTCGACGACGGTCGCTACCAGCTCTTCAAGGGCTACCGCATTCAGCACAACAACATCCTCGGGCCGTACAAGGGAGGGCTCAGGTTCCATCAGTCTGCCGGCCTCGACGACTTCAAGGCGCTGGCGGCCCTGATGACTTGGAAGTGTTCCCTCATGCACTTGCCGTTCGGAGGAGCGAAGGGCGGCATCAAGTTCGATCCGCGCGCTCACTCTCGCGCCGAGGTGGCGCGGGTCACGCGGCGATTCGTTCACGCGCTCGGGTCGAACATCGGCCCCGACTACGACATCCCCGCTCCCGACGTCGGTACGAACGAGCAGACCATGGCGTGGGCGATGGACACCTACATGAACACCGTGGCCACGTCGAACAAGCAGGCGATGCTGGGAGTAGTCACGGGCAAGCCCGTGACCACGGGCGGCACCCTGGGGCGCCGCAAGGCGACGGGACAGGGCGTGGTGCATTGCATCGTCGACTGGGCCGAACGCGCTGGCTTCGACCTGAAGGGTAAGAAGCTCATCGTTCAGGGGTTCGGCAACGTGGGTTCGAATGCCGCGGCGCTTCTCAGTCACATGGGCGTTTCGCTGGTCGGCGTCGGCGACCACACCGGCTACCTCCACACGGACGAGGGATTCAATGCCCATCGCCTCCAAGGCTATGTGGAGCAGAACGGGTCGATTGCCGGTTACCCGAACGGGGAGCGAATTTCGCGTGAGGAGTTCTTCGGTCTCGACGCGGACATCTTCATCCCGGCAGCCCTGGAAAATCAGGTGGGGGTGCCTGAGGCTCAGGCCCTGAAGGTGCGGCTGGTGGCCGAAGGTGCCAACGGCCCCTGCAATCCCGAAGGTGAGAAGGTGTTGCAATCTCGCGGCATCGAAATCCTTCCGGACGTCCTCGCGAATGCAGGCGGCGTGACGGTCAGTTACTACGAGTGGGTGCAGAACCGCCGCAGCGAGCAATGGACCATCACCGAGGTCGACACGCGGCTCGAGCAAGCCATGCGCGAGGCCTACCGGCGCATGGTGGATTTCGCGGCGCGGTACAAGTGTGACTACCGACTCGCCTGCTACGCCGTGGCGCTGGAGCGGCTCCGCACTGTCTACGAGCAGCGCGAGATCTTCCCCTGACGGGCGGATCCGCCGGGGGTCCTGCGCGTGCGGAAGACGCTTGTTCGATGCGCGCGGTTTCGCCATCTTCCGCGTCGGAGAAGGCCGTGATCGATCGTCTCGAGTGCTCTCACCGTCCCCCCTGTCCGGGATGTCCTCGCTTCGGTCGTGCCGAGCCGCCGGCGCGGGCGGTCGAGGTGCTGCGCGACATGTGCCGGCGCTGGGGGGCGGCGCCGCCCGAGGTGGTGAGCGGCCGGGGACCGGGGTATCGGCACCGGGCTCGCCTTTCCGTGCGCGGCCGAGTGACGTCTCCGAAAGTCGGCATCTTCCAAGAGGGCACGCACCGGATCGTCGACATTCCCTCCTGCGTCGTGCACCACCCACTCGTCAACGAGGTGGCCCGGGCGCTCAAGCGCGCCATGAAGGCGACGCGGACGGCTCCCTACAGTGATGTTGCACACGCCGGCACGGTGCGTGCGCTGCAGGTCGTGGTGGAGCCAAAAACCGAGCTCACCCAAGTGGTCATCGTCGCCCGAGAAACAGGGGCCACCAGCGTGGGAGACTTGTGTGACGAGCTCCAGCGGGGCCTTTCGGGCAGGCTGCACAGCTTGTGGTTCAACGGGAACCCCGACCGGACGAACACCATCGTGGGGCCGATTTGGGAGAAGATCACCGGTCCCGACGCCATCGAGGACGAGTTCGGCGGCGCCCGCGTCTTCTTTCCTCCGGACGCCTTTGGCCAAGCGAATCCAGTGCTCATGCATCGCATCGTCGCCGACATTCACGAGTTCGTGCCTCGGGGGGCGAAGGTGGCCGAGTTCTACGCCGGCTGTGGCGCGATAGGACTCGGCCTGCTTGCGCGCGGTGAGCGGGTGACCTTCAACGAGATCGGAGCCGGTTCCCTCCGAGGTCTCGAGTCGGGGATTCGGGCGTCGGGCGGTGAAGAGCGCGCTCGGGTGGTTCCCGGTACCGCAGGAGAAGCGGCCGGGTTCGTGCGGGACGCCGACGTGGTGATCGTCGATCCTCCGCGGAAGGGGCTCGACGCGGAGTTGCTCGCCGCCCTGTCCGCCGCCCCGCCGGAGCACTTCGTCTACCTGAGCTGTGGGCTCGACTCCTTCGTGCGGGACATCGAAGCGCTCGAACGCTGCGGGCTCGGGCTCGAGCGGGTGCGCGCGTTTGGGCTCTTCCCCTACACGGATCACGTCGAGACGCTGGCCCTATTTTCTCGCCCCTGAAGACTTACTTTTCGACTGCAGCGTTTCGCCCGGCAGCATCCACGGGGACTGAAAACGCTCACGGATTTCCACTGCCCATTGCGACGGCGGTCTTGCTCGCTGTAGCCGTCTTGGCCCCCAAACGGAGGGCGCCGAAACGTTGGCGGGAACAAGCGGGCACCGTTGTAGACGAGAACCATCGGGGCTGGCACCAGCGGGGTGTGGTGGGGCGCGTCTTGTCGAAGGCCAGGGTGCCCAAGATGCGCCGGTAGTGTCGCTCGCCCCCACCCGCTCTCGTCAGCAAATAGGGGCCCCAGTTCCAGGCAGCGGTCGATGTGCACCGTGTCGATGCCATCGGCGCGGGGTGCACGATAGACTTTGGTGGGTACCTCATGACGGCAAACAGGGGGAGGCGCGCTAGACCTTGGCAATGCGCCCGCCGGTACACCATTGAGCGGATTCCAGCTGCGGTGAGCCGCTCCAACGTCGACCCGGCCCCCCTCGAGCGAGCGCCGAATGGGTTGCGAGCAGCGCGGAGTGTGTCCCGTGATCGGTGAGGGATTCCATGCATTGGCACCTTCCGACGTGCGGATGCTCCATGAGCAGCTGCTGACCAACATCGGCGGGATCGCCTGGGAGATGGACGTCGAGAGCGAGCGGTTCACCTTCCTGGGCACAGGAAGCGAGCAGTTGCTCGGCTATCCATTGAAGCAGTGGCTGGAACCCGGGTTCTGGGCGAAGCACGTGCACCTGGACGACCGCACGTGGGCGCTTCGGATGTGTGCGCTCCCCACCCCTGGGCCTGCCGAACGTCAGCTCGAGTACCGCATGATCGCAGCGGACGGGAGCACGGCACGGATGCGAAACGTCGCGACGATTGTCGTCGGGCGGGGCGGAACCACCCGACTGTGTGGGGTCCTGGTCGAGGTTCCCCAGTCCAACAGGGCCGACCGGGAACGCGACGCTCACCTCAGGTTTTTGGAGCGCCTGGATCGGGTGAACCAGGCAATCAGGAGCGAGATTGCACCCGAGCAAAGGATGCAACAGGTGCTCGACGACGTACTCGACATCCTGGATTGCGACCGTGCGTGGCTGCTCTATCCGTGCGATCCGTGCGCGGCATATTGGTCGGTGCCGCTCGAGCGCACGCGGTCAGCATTCCCAGGTGCCTCCACGACCGGTGCAAAGCCCCCCACAGACGAGGAGGTCGCCAGCGTCATGCGCACTCTGTTGGCCTCAGACGACCCCGTACAGTTCGGTTCCGGGGCGAAGCACCAGGTTCCGGCATCCGCGGCGAGCGGGTTCAACGTTCGCTGCATGATGGCGATGGTGATCCATCCGAGGATCGACGAGGGACCTTTCGTGCGAATGCACAAGCCATGGATATTTGGGCTCCATCGGTGTGCGGAGGGCAGACTCTGGACCCCGAAGCAAGAGGGAATGTTCCAGGAGATCGGCTGGCGGCTGGCGAACGGGCTGTCCAGCTTCTTGATGCTTCAGGGTTCCAAGTCGAGAGAGGCCAGGTTGGAGGAGGCCGAACGCGTGGCGCACCTTGGCTACTGGGAGGGGGAGCTCGGCGGCACGCGGATCACCTGCTCAGCTGAGACCAACCGCATCCTCGGACTGTCCGCACGCCCGGGCCTCCTGGACGTCGCACGGCTGGAAGGCATGGTCCATAGGGACGATCGTTTGAAGGTTCGCAGGGCAGCCGAGACCCTGGTCGGCGAGGGCACTCCTGTCGACACGGAGTTCCGTCTCGTGCAGCCGGGGGGCGAGCTCCGTCACGTCCAAGGTCGGGGTCAGGTGACGAAGGATGGGTCGGGGCGTCCCTTCCGCGTGTTCGGGACCGTGCAGGACGTTACTGAACGCAAGCGCGCCGAGGCGGAGCTGCGAAGTGCGGAGCGCCAGCTCGAGACGCTCGCGGAGCACTTCCCTGATCCGGTGGCCCGCTTCGATCGGGAGGGCCGTTTCCTCTACTTGAACCCAGCAGCTCGCGAGGCGTTCAGGCTTTCGCTGGACGAGGTTCTCGGCAAGACCTTGCACGACATCGAGGCCACGGGCCCGCCCGGTCAGAACGACGCTCTACGCGCGGCGATCGACCGGGCGTTTGTCGAGGGACGCTCGAACACGCTCGAGGCCATGTGGCCCGCGCCGTCGGGGGATCGGCTATTCGAGGTTCGCCACGTCCCAGAGCTGGATGACCGGGGTGACGTGGTCAGTGTGATGGGCATCACGCGGGACATCACTGAGCAGCGCCACGCCGAAGAGCGGTTGAGACTGTTCCGCTCTCTGATCGATCACACGAACGACAGCGTCGAGGTCGTCGATCCGGAGTCAGGGCGCTTCCTCGATGCGAACGAACAGGCCTGTCACGTGCACGGGTACACGTGGGAGGAGTACCTGACCCTGACGGTCTCGGATGTCGATCCGAGGTTCGGCACCCATCTTTGGAAAGGCGTAGTCGAGGAGGTGCGCCAATCTGGTTCCCGGCTACTCGAGAGCGAACGCCTGCGCAAGGACGGCTCCAGCTTTCCCGTCGAGATTAGCGTCACCTACATCCGTTTGGACCGCGACTACGTGCTGGCCGTCGTCCGCGACATCACCGAGCGCAAGCGAGCGCAGCGGGCCTTGATCGAGAGCCACAATCTCCTCAACGCCGTGATCGAGGGAACGGACGACATCGTCTTCGTCAAGGACCTGAAGGGGCGCTACTTGATGATCAACGCAGCCGGAGTTCGAGCGTTCGGCAGGGCCGCTGACGAGGTGCTGGGCAAGGATGACCTGCTGCTTTTCCCGAGGGAGACCGCGACCTCCATCATGAAGCGAGACCGACGTGTGATGGCGACCGGTGTATCGGAGGTGTTCGAGGAGAATCGCATGGCTGCTGGCACAACTCGCAAGTACCTGACGACCAAGGGCGTGTACCGCGACGTGCAGGGGGAGGTAATCGGTCTCATTGGCATCGCCCGCGACATCACGGAGCTCAAGCAGCTGGAGCAACAGCTGGTCCATGCCCAGAAGATGGACGCGGTCGGAAGGCTGGCCGGCGGCGTGGCCCACGACTTCAACAACCTGCTGACGGTGGTGAACGGCTACTGTGAGATGGTCTTTGGCGACCTCCCATCGAATGACCCCAACCGCGAACTCTTGGCTGAGGTGCTGCAATGCGGTGAGAGGGCGGCGACCCTGACCCGCCAGCTTCTTGCCTTCAGCCGCAAGCAGGTCCTCCAGCCGAAGGCGGTATCGGTCAACAAGTTGCTCGAGGAGTCCGGCAAGCTGCTGCAGCGTCTGATCGGTGAGGACGTCGAGCTCGATCTGCACATGGGAGAAGGGCTGGGGTGCGTGCAGATCGATCCCGGCCAGTTCGAGCAAGCCATCATCAACCTCGCCGTCAACGCCCGCGACGCCATGCCGCGCGGCGGACACCTGGTGCTCAGCACCCGCAGCGCACAGCTCGGAGAGGATTACACCCTACTTCCCGAGGTCCTTCCGGGGCGGTACGTGCTGGTCGAGGTCAGCGATACGGGTGTGGGGATGGACGAGGTGACTGCAGCCCGCGTCTTCGAGCCTTTCTTCACCACCAAGGAGAAAGGGAAGGGAACGGGGCTGGGGCTGGCCATGGTCTACGGCTTCGTCAAGCAGTCCGGCGGTCACATCGAGCTGGCGAGCACATCGGGTCAGGGAACGACCTTCAGAATCTACCTCCCACAGGTGGAAGCGCCCATCTCCGCGGAACCACAGTCCATCCGGAGCGAGGGAGTCGCCGGTGGCACGGAAACCGTCCTCCTGGTCGAAGACGAGGATGCGGTCAGAGGTATGGTCCGTCTCGTTCTGGCGAGCCGCGGCTACACCGTGCTCGAGGCCCGGGAGGGTCGGGAAGCAATCCGGCTCGCCCGTCTGCACACCGGTGCGCTTCACCTGCTCTTGACGGACTTGGTGATGCCGCACATGGGCGGTCAGGAGCTTGCCAATACTTTGATGCGAACCAAGCCCGACCTGCGCGTCCTGTTCATGTCTGGCCATTCGGACGAAGCTATCGGACGTCATGGCGCCCTCGAGTCCGGCGTCGCGTTCCTTCAGAAGCCCTTCAGTGCAATCGACCTGGCCCGCAAGGTACGGAAGGTCCTGGACGAGGTGAAGGATCAATAATCACCGCCGCCCATCACTCAGGCAACTTCGTCGTCGAGCAGTCGCGTTGCCATTTCAAACACGACACTACCGCCCACTTGGTCCGAACGGTCTAGTTCGCGCAGCTTTTGCAACACCTCATAGGCCTGACTGACCTCACCTTGGCGCAGGCGTACAAAACCGGTCGCCTTCAAGCTGTAAAGGTAAAACCGCACCGGTCCGCGAGCCGCGCGCCAATCGGCGCTGTCGCTGTCAAGGTGGCGCCAGTCGCAGGGAAAAC
The DNA here is from genome assembly GCA_050289625.1 of Polyangiaceae bacterium. Classification (GTDB taxonomy): domain Bacteria; phylum Myxococcota_A; class Polyangia; order Polyangiales; family Polyangiaceae; genus NIC37A-2. Next base: position 18,135 of record JBNKGC010000025.1, read on the forward strand.
CGCCCTGAGACGCCGCCTGGGCCAGCGCCTCGTCGATCAGGTGAAGGGATTGCTCGAAGCGATTGGAGTACGCGTACATCTTGTAAAGCGCCACCAAGATTTCGAGGCGCTCGGGCATCATCGTTCTTGCGTCGAGTAACAGGCGCTCGGCGCGCTCCCAGTCGTCGCAAACATCCAGTGACTCTCGCAAAAGTTGTTGCAGAGCCGGCGGTGCCTCATCGCTCTCGCTGAGAGGAAACTCATCAAATAGCTCGCGTAATTCCATGGCTCACTTTTCCTGCAATTGAATGATTCCCCCCGATGCCTGACTTGGGGACGACGTTTCAGAGACCTCTTTTTCAACGCCGTTGGCCAACAGTCCCTTCTGTCGAATCATGGACTTGAATCCCTTCATCACTGGACGGGAAATCATGGTTTCTGCCAATACCCGCTTTTCGTAGATATGGTTTTTGGTCTCTTCGCTGAGACTGTTCTCCTGGAAGTCTTCCCGGGAGGTAGCGATCAGCCGATGGATGTCGTCGCCTAGAAGTTCACCGGGACGGTGTTTCACCTGGTCGTAGAGCAAACCCATGATGACCTTTTCCGTGGGCTTCATCTTGCATTTGCCGTCGAGGATTTTGAGCATGACGGCGGTGGCGCAATCCACATGGATGGGGGACAGAGGATGCTCACCGGCCCACTTTGCGATGTGATCCAGGGTCATGACGGGTCGGAAGAGTAGGCCTGCAATCCGAGTCCGTACAGCGGTAGGGGTGCTGGATGCTCCACAGGGCTTCGAGTGCGACCCAACCGTCGGACTGAGCACCTGCCGGATGTCCAGTGGCTCTTGCTCGCCCAGGCCCGGCCCTCGCGACAGCGCGAACCTACAGCGCGAACCACGCGTGATTGCCTGCCACCGTTAGGTCCAGAGCTGGCGAGCAACAAATCGACTACAAGCCGCTCCACCGATTCGGCCCACCAACGGGCGAGGGCCACGTCGGCGACGGCAGGCCCCTCTTCTGCGCGCGCCGCTCATCTTCTAGCGAAAATCTCAAGCGATGTTCGCCAGAAGGACGGACTGCTCTTCTACAGAGCGTTGTGGGTCGGTCGCCGTCGATCACTCGCTAGCGATAGTCGCTATGCGACTCCATGGATGCGCTTCGCCTCAGGTGCGGAGGGGACGTTGGTTGACTGGTGTGGCCACTGTCGTTGTGGGTAGCAGTGAATCGGTTTCTTGAAAACGAGCGCGTTCGTTCTGGACACGGACAAGTTTTCAGTGAAAGTTGGTATTCGAGTGAGACTGACTGTTTTGTTGAGGTCAAGTCGTGTCGGAGTGTCGTTGAGACGAGCGGGATGAACGATCTCGAACGCGCAGTGACTACCATTCTAAGTGGTTACATGTCGGAGATTCTCGCAACCTCGGTGTTGCGCAAGGCGCAAGCCAAGATCGGCGTCCCCGAGGGGCGGCTCACGCGGCAGCACGCCGCCCGGCTCCAGCAGGAGCTCTCGTCGGGCGTTCGCCTCTTCGCACCCACCTCGGCACAGCCGAAGCTTCTCGAGAAGCTTCGCACGCTAATTGGTGATGGGCCCGCCGCGAAGAGCTTCTCGATCGATGTGGAACAAGAGGCCGACGTCTCGCGGGCACGCCTCGAGGTTCGGCGTCTCGTGCTCCAGTTGGGCGGAAACGACTTCCAGGCGCAGCGAGCGGCGACAGCAACCAGCGAGCTCGTCCGCAACATCATCATGTACGCTGGCCGGGGGCGCTTTACGTGCGAGCCGGAAACCGGGCCCCCCGCTGCTCTCCACATCGAGGCGAGCGACAACGGACCGGGCATTGAGAATCTCCCTCTCGTCCTTTCCGGGAACTACCGCAGCCGCACCGGGCTCGGACGCGGGCTGCTGGGCGTCAAACGCCTCGCGGATCGCTTCAACGCCGCGAGTGACCGCAAGGGAACGAAAATCCAGGCGACGTTCCAGCTTTGATGCCATGCGAGAGCACGAGATCCCCATCATCAGTCTGTTCGGGCACCTCCTCGTACCGCTGCAGGGCGATGTTACCGACTCCCAAATGGACCGCTTGCGTGCCCAGGTGCTCGAGCGGATCCGCCGGACCGGCACGGACGGTCTGATCATCGATGCCTCCGGCGTGTGGATGATGGATAGCCACCTCTGCGCAGTCCTCGGCGCGCTCGCGAAAGCGGCTCGCCTGATGGGCGCCCAGCCGGTGCTGTGTGGGCTCGGTCCTGGGGTGGTGATGACTTTGCAGACGATGGGCGTGGAGCTCGGCGGGGTCGACACCGCGCTCAACCTAGAAGGAGCGCTGAAACTGCTTGGTGTGCAGGTAACCACGACCCACGCCGACGACGAAGGGCTCGACGCGTTGTTGGACTGCGAGCGCACCGTTGGCGAGCGTGAGGAGGAGCAAGGCGATGACGATGAGGAGAAGCGATGAAGGTCACTGACATCAACCTGCAAGAGATGCTGGAATTCCTCCCCGACCAGGGGATGGTCAAGCTTGGCTCGGACCGACTTCTCCTCTTCCGACTGGATTCGCTAGCGGTGCTCCGCAGCCTGCTCTTCGACCAGGTTGGTGCCGGGCTCGCACGGTCGATCCTCACCAGGTTCGGCTATCGCTGTGGGCAGGGCGACTTCGAGACCTTGTCGAAGCTCTATGAGTGGGACACGGAGCAAGACCAGCTCGGCGCGGGCCCGGTAATGCACATGTGGGAAGGTATCGTGCATGTCGAGGTCAAACACCTCGAGTTCAACCGCGACGGTGGCAAGTTCCTGATGCGGGGGATCTGGCGGAACTCCTACGAGGCCGACGTGCACCTCCGAGAGCTTGGCCGGAGCGACGAGCCCGTGTGCTATTCGCTGACAGGTTACGCGTGCGGGTACAGCTCGTCGTTCTTCGGAGCGCCGGTGCTTACCGTCGAGACGAAGTGCGTCGCCATGGGCGACGACCACTGCGAGTTCGAAATTCGCCCCTCTGACGAATGGGACGAGCGCGCGGAACCCTTCAAAGCCGCGCTCGAGTCAACCAGCTTTTCGCTCGCCCGTGAGCTCGAGCACAAGATCGCCGTCGTCGAAGAGCAAGCGGCGGCGATTCGCGAGCTCTCGACACCGGTATTGGAAGTTTGGGACGATGTGCTCGTTCTGCCGGTCGTCGGCATCGTGGACACCCGCCGCAGCGTCGACATCATGAACAACCTGCTCACGAAGATTGTCGACGCCCAGTCGAAGTGCGTGATCATTGACGTGACCGGTGTTGAGGTCGTCGACACTCGCACGGCGGACTACCTGCTCAAGGTCTGCCGCGCGGCGTCGCTGCTCGGAAGTCGCTCCGTGCTCACTGGCCTGAGCCCGGCGGTGGCGCAGACACTCGTCGAGATCGGCGCAGACCTGACCGAGATCGTGACCTTGCGCAATCTGCGAGAAGGCTTGAAGGACTGTCTCCGATACCTTCGAAGCGCGGACCGGTGATACCTCCCGAAGTGATGACAGTTGACGTCGGCTACGCGCATCGCCCGATGCCGGGGGAAACGGCTTGTGGAGATCGCGTCGTCGTCGTCGACGAAGCACCGGACAACTTGCTCGTGGCGGTGATCGACGGTCTCGGCCACGGTCCCCGCGCTGCTCTCGCGGCTGACGCGGCGGGGCGTTTCGTGGTCGACAACGCTTCGGCTCCGTTGGAGGAGCTCGTTCGCGACTGCGACCAGGCGATCCACGGCACGCGGGGCGTGGCGATGACGGTGGTGCGCATCGATCGGGTCGTACATTCGCTCAGGCACGTGGGCATCGGGAATGTCGAGCTCTCGGCAGCGACTACCCAACCCCTGTGCGCCGCAGCCCTTCCGGGTATCGTCGGGTCGCGCGTGCGGCGCGTGAGGGAAAGCACGTTCGCACTTTCGCACGGCGATCTGATCGCGATCTACTCCGACGGAATCTCCAGCCGGTTGGATTTGCGCTCGTATTCGCGGCGCGGGGCACAGTCGATCGCGACCGCGATCCTTCGTGACCACGCGAAGGATCACGACGATGCCTCTTGCGCGGTCCTCGCCTGCTGAAGTCGTGTGGCACGTCGAGAACCTCGATGAGGTTCCACTGATCCAGGCGCGTGCGCAGCGATTTCTCTCCGACCGGGGGTTCGACATCCGTTCGCGCTGGTGCGTGCTCATCGCAGCGAGCGAGCTCGCGACGAATGCGATCAAGTACGCTGGGGGCGGAGTGCTCTCGCTCGAGTGGGTTGCTGCTCCACCGCCACACGTAAGGCTCGAGGTCATCGACTGTGGTCCGGGGATCGACGATCTGGACAGAGCAAGGATCGATTTCGTTTCGGAAGGCCTCGATCTGCGCGAGGTCGAGTACGTACTGGAACGCAAAGGGAACGGCACCGGGCTGGGGAGCGTCGCCCGCCTGATGGACAGCCATGAGATCGTGAACCGCTCGACGGGAGGCCTGCGCGTTGTCGCTTGCAAGTACCTCCGGTGAGCGAGATGGCATGTGCCTTCCGCTGCTGCAGCGGTTTGCGGCGCCGACGAGCGTCCGCGTCCGGCGCGCCGCCTCCCCCCTTCGTTTGGCTGGCGCGCCGGACGCTTCCCCCTCTCGTCGGGCGCGCACCCCCCAGCGCGCGCCGTCAGTCTTGGCTTCGAGCCGTCGTCAGGCGGCTTCCCCCATGATGCTGCGCAAGCGCTGCATCGCGCGGGAATGCAGCTGTGAGATGCGAGGCTCGCTCACTCCGAGCTCCGCACCCAAATCCTTGAATTTGACTCCGCGAAAGTAGTGCGCGGAGACGATGTGGCGCTCGCGGGTCGGCAATTGGTCGACGGCGCGCGCCAGGTTCTCCCGTGTGAACTTGGCGTCCACCGAGGCCTCGCTGTTGGCGGAGTCTCCTGTCGCGAGGCACCGACTCTGCTCCCATTCGCTCACGTCGTCGAAGCGGACGACGGCTGGAGCGACCGAGCGGGCGTGGTGCCCCTGCTCCTGGGCCTCTGCAGCGGCTGCGCGTGCTCGTCGTGGCAACCAGTCCTGTGCGCGGAGCTCGTCGAGGATGGCGCCCCGAATGCGGACGCGGACGTACCACTCGAAGCTGTCCGTCGGTCGATCCGCGTGACGGCGGACCGCGTCCCAGAGGCCGCTCATGCCTGCTGCGATCAAGTCCTCCCTGAGAACGTTCCGCGGCAGTTTGCGCTGGAACCCACCGGCGATCTGTCGAACGAGCGGTGTGTAGAGCTCGATCATCCGATCTTCGCTCACACTACCCGGCGGCAAGGTTTCCGGAGCAACGATCGGCCGCCGACCTGCCTTGCGGATCCCGGGCTGGGCCTGGGCGACGACCTCGGAGACGGCGCGGACCGGCACTTCGGTCTTTCGGCCCCGTCGCGCTGTCCCCTCTTTCGCCTTGGCTGGTGCGGTCGTGTTGCGCACGGGCCTTCGGGCGTTTGCAGCCTTTTCAGTTTGAGCCATGTGTTCCCCCTCGGGCGATGGCCTCAGCAGCGTTCGTGCCACAGGCGGGATCACATTGAGATCATTGGGCTCGTCGGTCTCTGCGAGAGACGTGGAGGGTGGCGGGCGACCCGCGACGATGGATCGCGCGTCCCAGCTGGAAGCAAAAAACAGCTGTCTCGGAGTGTGTCAGGTGAGAACGGTCGCCTCGTTCGTTCACGGGTCACCAGCACTCCTGAACGAAACGGGTCGGGCCAATTGCTGGTTGTGCGCGGCGAGCGAGGGTGGAAACAACGGGTCACGAGCGACCCGACACAACCTGGGGCGTGATGAGTTTCAGGTGAGGCCGTGTGGGAGTTGGTCGGTGCTCCGGGGACCATGGATCCACTCTCCGACACGCGGCCTCACCTCGAGGGGGCGCGTGAGGCCTGACGCGCCGTCGAGTGCCGGTATCGCGGCGCTTCGCCCGGTCGAGAGTCGTCGACCCAGTAGGCAGCCCCGTCACGGATGTCGAGATGCACGTGAGTGGAGTTCGGGTAGTACCCAATCCCTACGTTCTGGAACGTGTGGCGCATGTAATCGCGCAACACCTCGTTCGGCACGCCAGGGATGGAGAAGTCCACCGCGCGCCCCCGGTTGTGGCGGGAGTGCTGCGTGTATTGGGTCTTCTTGTAGGGCCGGAAGCCACTCACGATGCGAATCGGGCGCCCACCGAACTGATCGGAAACCTGCGCCAAGAGCCGGATCAGGCGGCCGTGGATCCGCTCCTTGTCGCCGGTTCTCCAGGAGGCGAACACGCGCGCGATGCCCGAGCGCGCCGCCTCTGGGACATTCCAGTGCCCCTCGACGGCCTGTCCGCTCCAGGAACCCGAGGTGCTCTTCAAGCGGAGATACCCGCGTGCCTTCGGGGTGCCGGAGTATGGTTCCCAGCTCTTCGTGGGCCGATCGGTCCGTTTTCTCGCGGGTCGGTCGTCGCGCGACTTCTTCGCGGCGGACTCGGCTTTGGAGGGGGGATCGCCTGCGCTCCCGTCGCGGACGGGGTCGTTCCGTCGAGGGAGTGCGCGCGGCAGACTCTGGGGCGGCTTCGGTAGGTCGAGTTTTTGACCGGCGCGGATCACGTGATCGCGGCGGAGCCCGTTCGCTTCGCACAGCGCGCCGACAGTCGTCCGCTTTCGGTAAGCGATGGCGCCGAGAGTGTCTCCCGGCCTGACTACGTATGTTCGGGATCGACGGCCGTCGGCGTGGGCAGGCGAGAGCAGGAGGCACCCGGCGATGCACCAGAGAGCGGCCCGGAGTGAGCCCGGCATGCGGCAATTTCGGAAAGCCATGGGGGTGGAGCCCGACGCGCCTTGCTGGCGGTGATCGGCCGGATCCGTTGGGGAGCTAGCGCGCGGCAGTCTCGGTGGCCAAAAATCCAGCAGAGTGAGGCGCAGTGTTCCCGCCGTTCGTGGTCGAGCCGCCAGCGGTACACCGGCGGAGTCCGGGCGTTTTCTTGGCTGAGTCAGTGCGCCGATGCCAGGATCAGGGGGCGAGCCGAGATCTCCCCACGAGATCCGGTCCGAGCACGAGGAAATCCCCCCCAATGCGCGAAGGAAAAAACCTGGTCGGAGTGGACATCGGCACCTCCGCCATCAAGGTCTGCCAGCTCAAGGAAAGCCGGCGGGGCCTCGCTCTGACTCGGCTCGGCTACGCCCCGCTCGATCCTCAGGTGATTGTCGATGGGCAGATCATGGATTCCGGCGCCGTCGTCGAGACGCTCCAGCGGGTCTTCCGAGACTTCAAGATCAAGCAGCGGGACGTTGCCATCAGCGTTTCCGGCCAGAGCGTGATCATTCGAAAAATCGCGGTCCCCATGATGACCGAGGCGGAGCTGGACGAGCAGATCCAGTGGGAGGCGGAGCAGCACATCCCCTTCGACATCAGGGACGTGCAGATCGACCATCAGGTCCTTCGGCGTCGCGCGGATGAGGGACAGATGGACGTGCTCCTCGTTGCGGCGAAGAAGGACCAAATCGACGACTACGCGCAGCTGGCGCGGAGCGCCAAGCTCAAGCCCGTCGTCTGTGACATCGACGCCTTCACCGTGCAGAACCTCTTCGAATTCTCACGGGGTCTCGACCCGAGCCAGGGGGTCGCGCTGATCAACGTCGGCGCCAGCCTCTCGAGCCTGAACATCGTTTCGGGCGGTGTCAGCGCCTTCACCCGCGAAATCGCCAACGGGGGGAACGTGGTGACGGAGGAGATCCAGAAGACGATGGGGGTCCCCTTCGAGCAGGCGGAAGCGTACAAATGCGGGGATGGTCAGGACGGGATCGTGCCGCAGCAGGTCGTCGAGGTGATCGACGGCATTTGCGACTCGGTCGCCGCAGAGATCCAGCGCAGCCTCGATTTCTTCATGGCAACCAGCGGCGACGCGGAGATCTCTCGTATTTTCGTGACGGGTGGCACGGCGTACCTGGCGGCCCTCGGGCGCGCCATTGAAAGCCGAGCCAGGGTTCCGGTCGAAACCTGGCAGCCGACGGAGCAGATCAACATCGACGCGAAGGAAGTCGACCGCGCTCTTCTCGACAAACACTCACTTCAGCTCTCGGTGGCGTTGGGTCTCGCTCTCCGCAAGGAACGGGAGGCCCGCTCATGATTCGCATCAACCTCCTTCCGCAGCGGAGGAAGGCAGTCGAGGCAGGAGGCGGCGGCGATCTCTGGCTCCTCGCGGCGATGGGGCTCCTTCTGCTCGAGATCGTCGCGTTGTTCTTCTTTCACGCGAGCATGGAAGAGAAGCTCGCCGACCAGGAAAAGAAGAACCAGGAGATCAGCGCTCAGATCAAGCAGTCGACTCAAGCGGTGGCGAACCACGCTCAGGTCAAGCAGGAGCTCGAACGCATGCGGGCTCGTGAAGAAGCCATTGCGAAGCTCCAAAGCGCGCGCTCCGGACCGACCGCGGTCCTCCTCGAGTTGGCTCGCATCCTCACGCCCGGTCGGGGCCCGACCGTCAACCCCGAGAAGCTGGCGCAGCTGCGCCGAGACAATCCTCTCGCGGTGTTCAACCCTTCGTGGGACCCACGCCGCCTCTGGATCACCCGTTTCATCGAGGAGACGCGGCTCGTGCGACTTGAGGGGACGGCGCGCAACGCCGAAGACGTGAGTGAGCTGGCTCGGCGAATGAATCTCTCGGACTACTTCCACGCGGTTCGACTGCTTCCAGCCAAGAGTGCGGAACTGGAAGGGCTGGATGTGGTGAACTTCTCGCTCGAGGCGGAGGTCAGGTACTGATGGCACGAGAAAGCTCACTCGCCCGCCTTCCGATGGCGGCGAAGATCGGTATCAGCATCACGATCCTGATCCTCGGTGGTCTCGCCTACTACGTGGTCTTCTACAGTGACGTGTCGAGCAAGATCGCGGCGGCCGAGAGTCAGCAAACGAAGCTCGAAGCGGACCTGAAGAAGGCCAAGACTGCTGAGCTCGCCTACCAAAAGGATCTCGAAGAGCTGGCTCGACGTCGGGAACGGGAGCGGGAGCTGAACAAGGTTCTCCCCGAGCAGACCGAATACCCTGCCTTCTTGAGCTCAGTGCAGTCAGTGGCCAACAGCTCTGGTGTCACGCTTTCCGCGTGGACGCCCCAGTCCGAGGTCAAGGAGGAGTACTACGCGCGGGTGCCCATGGAGGTGTCCCTCGAAGGACGCTTCCACCAAGTAGCGAAGTTCTTCTATGGCGTTGGGCAAAACGAACGAATCATGAACATGGAGAACATCTCCATCACCGATCCGAAGGTCGTGGATGACGAGGTGTTCGTGAAGGTCACGGCTCTCGCCACCGCCTTCCGAGCCCTTGGTGCCGAGGAGGCGAAGGAAGAGTCGAAGGCGACCGACCGACGCGGGAGGGCAAAGAAATGACTCGCGCCGCGGCGTTGGGTGTCGTGCTCTGTCTCTCGATGGGTGCGCTCGGGTGCGAAGAGGAACCCGTCACCCAGGGGGCGAGCGTAGCGAACAAGGTAAAGCGCAAAGAAGCGCCGCCCGAGGAAGAAAAGAAGGAAGCGACCGACGTGCCCGAGCCGGTGGCGTTTCAGGAAGCCGAATTCGTGGAGACGGAGCGGAGCCGCGACCCCTTCCGTTCGTACGTTGCCTTCTTCATCAACGAGGCGCAGGGACGCGTGAAGTCCCAGCGTGAGGTGGTCCTCGACCAATACGCGATCGAGGAGCTGAAGCTCGTCGGTATCGTGACCCGGGTGCATCCCGCCCGGGCGATGCTCGTCGATCCGAGCGGTATCGGGCACGTCGTCCTGCGAGGTCAGTTCGTGGGGCGCCCGGCTGTCGTGCAGGCCAGCGGCGCCGGTGGCGCTGCCTACGAGGTGAACTGGCGCATCGATCGCATTCGAGACGGAGACATCGTGCTCGTCCGGGAAGATCCGTCGAACCCTGACGTTCCGACGGCCACGAGGGTCATTCCCCTCCGCAGCGACGAGATCAGCGTCGGTGCGGGGAAAGAAGGGGCCGCAGCGGAGGAAAAGGACCTCAATCGTGAGGTGGAGGCGCTCCGGCGACGACTGCAAGCCATGGAGGAGCGTCCTTCCACGGTTCAGGTGGTGACACCAGAATCGAAGAAGCCGCCGCCCGGCGCCCCGGAAGGCGTCATTCGAAATCCCACCCAATGATCGCAAGGCGCTGCGCCGGCGCTTTCGTCCCAGAGGACGCCGGTGACATCGTGCGGTGGAGAGGGCTGTGCGGTGGAGAGGGCTGTCCGTCGTGACCGCGCCTGAGATCGGCGCGGGAAGCGACTTCGAATCAGCCACATGGTTCGACGGGAGCGCAGGGCGCGCCACGGTTCCCGACGACGAACCGTCAGAACTTCCGAAGCGGCGGTGCGGGAGTGGCGACGCCGCACTTATTGAGGCGCCGCGTCCCAAGTGAGCGTCGAAAAACGACGCGAATTTGTTCCGTTCGAGCTGGGCCAGTTACGATTTCTCCGAACCGTCGGAGTCGACCCTTCACGGCTCGCGTGGAGTCGCCATGATGCGCACGAAGCCAACCAGAATGCCCCGTATTTTCGCCCCCTTCCTCGTCGTCGCGCTCCTTTTGCTGACTGTGCCGGCGCTTGCCCAAGCCTCCCGTGCGGTCACTGGCCTCCAGGTCTCGGGGGGTGAAAACTCGATGGGGCGGGTGGAAATCCGTTTCGATTCCGCACCGAAGTATTCGGCTCGGCTCGAGAAGCAGAGCCGCCGCCTGATCATCGACGTGCCCGACTCGAAGCTCGATGGCGCCCCGGACGCGATCACCAAGCCTCAGGGCGTGGTCGGTGGGGTCTTGGCGCAGACCTTTCGAGAGGGGAAGCACCAGACCACACGCTTCGTCGTGACCCTGCTCGAGGACGCCAAATATGCGATCTCGGCCCAGGACCAGAAGCTCGTCGTGCGATTCGAGAAGGGCGATCTCGGAGCAATCCACGAACTCGCTCCCGTGCCGGGGAAGGCCTCGAAGAAGAAGCCCACCGACGCGTCGGAGCTCACGCGGGTGACCGACGTGCGGTTCCGGCACGAGTCTCACCGCGACGTCGTCGAGATCGAGCTCAGCGGTCTTTCGCGCTTCCGCCGGGACGACGGACACAAAGGACAGTCCACGCTGATTCTGCGAAACGCCGAGATCCCGGATGCTCTTCGTCGGACACTGGACGTGGCCGCTTTCGGAGGGGACGTCCACTCGGTTTCGAGCTACCTGCAGGGGAGGGACGTGGTCATCGACGTCGATCGGAGCACCAAGGTGACGAGCTCCGTCGAGCGGCATGGCAGCACCATCGAGTGGTCGTTCTTCGTCCCCGGTACTCTGCCGTCCAGCTTGACGGGGAAGGGACGGGACGGCGGTGCCGCCAGGCGTTCGAAGACGATTTACGTCGAGGAGGGACTCGATGATCTACCGGAGGTGCTGTCCGGCATGCCGGGGGAAGCGACTCGCGTGGAGCCCGACGAGGCCGGCGCATTCGGACCTGCGCCGCTCGGCCAGGCGGAGCGATTCACCGGCCGTCGTATCGATCTCGATCTGAAGGACGCCGACATTCACAACGTCTTGCGTCTCCTCGGGGACGTGGGTCGCGTCAATGTGGTGGTCGCCGACAACGTCAAGGGCACGGTCACCATCCGCATGCGCAACGTTCCCTGGGACCAGGCGCTGTCCGTCGTGCTCCAGTCGAAGGAGCTCGGCATGGTGCGCCGCGGGAACCTCCTGCGCGTGGCGCCGCTTGCCGACCTCGAAAAGGAGCGTGAGCTCGAGATCGCTCGTCGCAAGCAGGAGGTGAAGCTCGCGCCCATCGAGACGCGCCTGATGCCGGTCAGCTACGCCAACGCAGACGAGATCGCGAAGCGGGTTTCCGTCCTGCTTTCGGAGCGCGGCACCATCGCCAGTCGAACCAACACGCTCATCGCCCGCGACGTCAGCGGAAACCTAGATCAAGTCGAGGAGCTCACCCGGGCCCTCGATACACAAACGCCGCAGGTTCTGGTCGAGGCGCGCATCGTCGAAGCGACCAGCCGCTACTTCAAGGACCTCGGCATCCAGTGGGGGGGTGCTGGAACTTTCTCGCCGACGACCGGCAATCCGACCGGACTCGCCTTCCCGAACGCCATCGGGGTGGCCGGTGGCGCGTCGGACGGCGACACTCCGACGGCGGGTCTCAGCCCCTTCGCGAACACCGTCGCCAACCCGAACTTCGCGGTGAACCTCCCGGCCGCCGTCGGTACCGGCCAAGGTGGTGCGATCGGGCTCACCTTCGGCTCGATCGACAACAACGTGAATCTCGCCGTGCGCCTTTCCGCTGCCGAGTCGAGCGGCATGCTGCGCATCTTGTCGAGCCCGCGCATCCTCACCCTCGACAATCTCGAGGCTCGCATCTCCCAAGGTACGTTGATTCCGTACTCCCAGGTGAGCGCGCAGGGCGTTCAGACCACCTTCCAGGAAGCCAAGCTGCAGCTCTTGGTGCGCCCCCACGTGACCGCCGATGGCAGCGTGCAGATGCAGGTGAAGATCAACCGCGACGAGCCGGACTTCAACCAGACCTCGGCTCGCGGCGACCCAACCATCCTCAAGCGAGAAGCCGAGACGGAGCTCTTGGTGATGGACGGACACACCGCGGTCATCGGTGGCATCTTCACCCGGAACACCGGTCGTAACCTGGATCAGGTGCCCTTCTTCGGTGACATCCCGCTGCTCGGGCTGCTCTTTCAGCGGCGCCGTGCTAGCGATAGCCGAGGCGAATTGGTCATCTTCATCACCCCCCGCATCGTCAACCGAGGCGAAGCTCTCGGACGATGACTCCACGCGGGGGGCGTTCCCTTGAACAGGCACGCTCTCGACACGTGGCACTTGCGCGGCTCCCCCGCTCTGGCGGTGGTTTTCACCGCGCTCGTTTGTGCTCCGGCGCAGGCGATGGAGGCTCGGGCTCAGGCCACCTTCGATGGGCAGGCCTACGACGTACCGAGTCCGTACGGCTCACCCGTCGTTCTCAGGCGTCGGACCACGTACACCCTGGGCCTCGACGTCGCCCCCGAACCGGAAGTGCGGCACCGCGGGGAGGGTGAGCTCTACTTTCGGGGTCGCATGCGCCTCGACGGTGACTTCGGGCCGCTCGGCACCGAGCGTGACCCCGAATCGAACCGCTATGTTCCCGGCCTCGAGCCCTTCGCGTTCGACGTGATGTATGCGTACGTCGAAGGGACGGGGTACTTCGACGGCTACCTCGGATTTCGCTTGGGGCGCCAGCTGACGATCGACAGTTTGGGCTTCTGGTCGTTCGACGGTGCGCTCCTGAGCCTGTCCACCACGGCGCACCTCAAACTAATGGGGTACGTCGGATACGAGGAGCGCGGTGGGCTCTCGATGGCCACGACCCGCCGCTTCGAGCAGGACGGAGTGCAGCGCGGAGACCGCGGCGACCTCCCCGACTCGGTTTACCCGGAATACCTCGCGGAGACGGAGCTCGCGCCCGCGTGGGGCGTGTCGGTGGAGACACTCGATCTCGGAATCGTGCGGGGGCGCATCGATTATCGGAAGGTCACGAACACGAGCCCCGCGGTCACCAATCCGTTTGATGCCACCGGCGATTCCGAGGTCGTTACCCAGAGCCGAACTTCTTCCGAGCGTGTCGGCGGCGCGCTTCACGTGGACGCGCCCGAAACCGCCAGCCTGTCGGCACGGTTGGTTTACGACCTCTTCGTGCAGCTTCCGAGCGAGTATTTCGTGGCGGCAGATGCCTACCTGGGGGAGTCGTCGAGCGTCGGGCTCTCCTACGACTACTTCCTGCCGACCTTCGACGGGGATTCGATCTTCAACTGGTTTTCGCACCAAGGCTCTTCACGCGCTTTGGTGCGGGGGAAAACCGAGCTTTCGCGTCACCTGAGCGTGTCGGGCTGGGGGGGCGCTAGGTTCTTCTTCGCGGAGGACGACTGGGCGCGCGACGTGTCGTCTTCCGGGCCGAGTGGTCTCGACGGTGTGCTCGGGGCGGAGATGCGCCATGCCTGGCAAGACACCGAGCTCAGGGTGTCGTCGACGAACGAGGTCGGAAACTCCGGCCGGAGGCTCGGGGGAGACGCCGCCCTGTTCCGAATCTTCGGAGCGGGAGCTTCCGACGCGCTTTTGCGGGTCTCCTTGTACGACTTTGCGGACGCGCTGCGTCCCGAGCGAGACGCAACGAGCTTCACTTACGTCGTCGGTGGTGGGGTGAGTCCTCAGGGGCTCTCGGTCCTGCGAGCTCGTCTCGGAGCAGAATGGGAGCACTCGATGAATCGCCTGGTGGGTCATCGCTACCGGGTGCTCTTGACCGGAGGAGTGACGTGGACGCTCTGAGCACGCGACTCCTTTCCGTCCTCTGCATTGCAGGTGCGACCTTCGGCTTTCTTCGTCCGGTGGGAGCGCGCTCGGAGGCAGCCGGGGCGAGTGCCCCGTCCGCTGACCCGGCTCCGGCCGTCCTCCCGGTCGTGCACGGCCTCGCGCCGCTTCCGGGAGACGCGGAGGTGCCGCTTTCGCTTCGTCCGCCCGGGGCTCGTCCCGGGGACGGTGGACCCTCCCCCGTCATCTTCCCGCGGCAGAAACTGACCCTGCGCTTCAACCACCGGCTGCACGTGGAAGGGGAGGCCCTCTCGTGCGTCTCGTGCCACGCCACGGCCGCATCGAGCGATCGAGCCAGTGATCGGGTCTTGCCGAAGCCGGAGGTCTGCGACCAGTGCCACGGGACCGATCACTCGAACCTCGAGGCAGTGACCGCGGCGTCCGACCAACTGATCGCGCAGTGTGGCTACTGTCACCTGGGATACGTGGACGGCGACCCACGCTCGATCGAACGGCTTTCGATTCCGCCGCCGCGCATGAACTTTTCCCACCGCGCCCACGCAGAGCGTTCGATCGGATGCGCTCAATGCCACGGGGCGGTAGCTCAGCTCGAGCTGGCGACTCGAGACCAATTGCCGCGGATGCAGGGGTGCTTTCGCTGTCACCAGATGACTGGGCCGGCCGCCGGAGACGCGCGCGGTGAATGTACCGTGTGTCACCTCGCGGACGAGTCGGGGCGCATGGCTTCGGAGCTCACCACGGGAACGCTGGTGCCCCCTCGTTGGATGGGGGCGGCAGACCACGGACCCGGGTGGCTGGAGCGGCACCGCGAAGTAGCGGCCGCTGACAGTCGGTTCTGCGCCTCGTGCCATTCGGAATCGGATTGCGCGGACTGTCATGACGGCAGAGTCCGGCCCCGCGACGTACACCCGAACGACTGGTTGTCGATCCATGCGGGGGCCGCTCGGCGCGACTCTCCGCGGTGTTCGAGCTGTCATCAGAGCGAATCGTTCTGTGTGACCTGCCACCAGCGAACCGGGGTGACCCAGAGCGGGCCCTACGGCAACGCCGTGGAAAGAGGCCGTTTCCATCCACCTCCCGGCGAATGGACGAACGGACCGCGGACCTCACGTCATCACGGGTGGGAAGCGCAACGAAACGCTGCTGCCTGCGTGAGCTGTCATTCCGAGCGCGACTGCGTCACTTGTCACTCGGCGCAGGTTTCCTTCGCGGGAGGGCGTTCGGGCGATGCAGGCTCTCTCGGGAGCGGGCTGAACCCTCATCCCTCGGATTTCCGAGTTCGGTGCGCGAGCGCCCTCCGAAAGAACCCCCGGCCGTGTCTCGTTTGCCACGATCCGGCCGACGCGAGGCTTGCCAGTTGTCGATGATGGATCGGAAGCGAATGACGCGGGTGGGTCGTGCGTTGAGTTGGGAAGCGCGCTCTTGCGTTCGAGAGGCTCGCGGCCCAAACACCTTGCGTGCGGTCGTCCGCGACTGTTATCCGAAAAGTGCGGCACGATCCGGCGTGCTGCTGAAGGAGGGTCCCGGTGAACGAGCTCGTCCGCTACTTGATCCAAAACCTCTACCTGGATTTCCAGGGCGACATCACGGTGGAGAAGATGCGCGAGTTCTTGCGGGAAGACGAAAGTCGCGAGGCGCGACAGCTCCTCTCGAAGATCATCGAAGAGCGGGGCGTCGACGATTTGCTGCTGGCATTGGCCGACGTTCTCAAGGAACACCTGGCGACCGGCATCAACGACGCGATCGTTCGCGAGCAGCTTCGCATGTACACCGACAGCTGAACCGCGCCCGTTTCGTGCGGGAGTTGCGTGTCGGCTCCGCGGCCGGCGAGCGGAGGGTTCGCGATAGAGCGGCCTCAGGCTCGGAGAGAGCAGGGCGGTGACGGCGACGCATCCAGCTCGGGGCGGGCGTCGGCGGTCACTCCGTTGCGGCCCACTCCGTTGCGGCCCGCTCCGTTGCGGCCCACGGCGGCCGAAGAGTTTCTCGCGCTTGAAACGAGCTCTGGCGGCAGTCTTCTGCGCCGGATGTCACGCCGGCACTGCAGACGACTCCGTGGGCGCCGGACCTCCTCTGCGCATCCTGGCCACCTATCCGGCTGCCGGGGCGGGCTCGGAGTGCGGGCCGACGGATTCGGCCGAGTGTGGCGTGTCCACGCGTGTCGCTCTGGAACTCCGGTTTGATCGCTATCTCCTTCCGTCGACCGCCGTGCGCCAATCGATTCGGTTGACGAGTGGCCCTCGGGCGCCCGAGTTCTTGATTCCCGAATACGATCTGGTCGAGCGGGTCGTCGTGTACCGGCTTCCGGAAGGTGTCGAGCTCGCGCCAGGGACCCTCTACACGGTAGAGGTGCGCGCGCCCGAGGGGGATGGCTGGGGCTTTCGGGCGTTCGACGGAGCGCCGCTCGAAGAGGGGCCTGTTCCTCTCGAGTTTCACTTCACGACAGCGCGGGCGTCGTCGACCGTCGATACCGCGCCGCCGCGCGAGGTGCCCGACTGTGCCGCCATCGCCACGTTCCTGGATCGCGGAGGATGCGGCAGCGCAGGGTGCCACAGCGGTGAGTCGCCGAGCATGGGTCTTGCCCTCGATTCGGTGGACGCTTTGCTGAGCACGGCGGTCGGTCGGATCGCGCGCGAGACCGAAACCGGGACGGAGGTGGGGACTCCACTGCGCGATCCAGCGCGATTTGGCGTGCGAATGCCACGCATCGAACCCGGCGCTCCTGCCAACAGCTACCTGCTCTACAAGGTGCTCCTCGACCCCGAAAACTACCCGCTCGAGGGGGACGCGATCGGGGACTGCTCGAGCCGCTACAACGTCGATTGGGGGGGCCCTTGCCCCGACCCGGCACCGGGAGAGCTCGAGCGCTTTCAGAGCTGGTTCGTCCTGGGTCAAGCCATGCCGCGCCGCACCGAAGAGGGCGAGAGCGTCGGAGCTCTGGATCGCGACGCCCTCCACGATCTCGCGGACTGGATCGCGGCGGGCGCCTCCTGCCCGTGAGCCCGATGCGGCTGCCCTGGCGGGAATGGGCGAACCCGCCCTTCGCGTCCCGGGCCCCCGTGAAGGGATCGACGAGCCCCCGATGCCGCTCGTCGAGCTGGTTTCGTTGCCAGCTCGGTTGACGGCTTCCTGGAGAATCGAATAGCTTTCATTGGTGGGGAAATCTACTCCTCGGCCAACTCAGTTGGCGTCTCCTCCTGCCGTCCTGGGACAGCCCGCGCGCTGGCTCGAAGAGCTTGGGAGCGGGGCGGGCGGACGGGTCTGGCTGGTGGAGCTCGACGGCGGCACCCGCGTCGCCGTGAAAGTCGCTGCGACGGGGCAGGAGGAACGGCTGGCCGGTGAGGCGGAGGCGCTCCTCGCAGCGTCTGCTCCTTCGATCGTTCGGGTCCTTGGCGGAGGTCGCCTCGAGGCGGGCCCCCCCGGGGCGCCGACCACTGCCGAACCATCCGCTTACTTGGCGCTCGACTGGGTCGACGGAGTTCCGCTTTCCCGCGCTTGGGACGGACCGTGCGATCGGCAGACCCTTGCCGCTGCCCTGCTGCGCGACATCGGTGAAGCCCTCCTCGATCTGCACGCGTCGGGTCGCAGCCACGGCGACGTCAAGCCCGAGAACATCCTCGTGCGTGTCGACGAGGCGCGGCCCAGCATGGTCCTCATCGATCTGGGACTGGCATCCGCCGTCGACGACCGTCGATTGCTCGGTGCGACGCCCCGCTACCTCCCGCCCGACGCCCTGAGTGATGCAGGCAGTTCGGGGCGGGCGCGCGACGTTTTCGCTTTGGGCCTGGCGATGGCTGAGGTCTTGGCTCCGGAATTGCGAAGCGCCACCGACGTCGCGGCGGCGGTCCAACGGACGAGACTGCCGGAGCCGTTCGAAACCCGCGTGCGTCCGCTGCTTGCGCAGCGAGCTGCGGATCGCCCCTCGGCCAGGTGGTTGCTCGAGACTTGGACGGCTCGTTCCGGCGTTCAGGAGTTGAGCGCTTCGGAGCTTTCCCAGCGAGCCATCCGCCGAACCTATCTCGAGGCCCGCCGAAGGGAGATCGTTCGGGCAGCCCTCAGTCGCGATGTTCGGGTCGCTTCTGGGGGCAGGGCGCGCCGCTGGCTCAAAGAGGCGCTTCAGTTGGCCCAAGCGGCGCGGGCGATTCGGCGGAGTGCACCGATTTCCGAGCCGGCCGTCCTCGCTGATTTGGACGACTACGAGCGACGTCGTTGGCTCGTGTCGCTGGTGGGACCGACCGCTGCGTCCTGGCCGCTCGGCTCCGGGAGCGATACCGAGTTGATCGAGCGTCTGACCGAACTCGCTTCGAGCGGTTCCCTCGAGGGGATCACGCGAAGCGATCTCGACCTACGAGGGGAAGCGGGACGTGCCACTGCTGACGCACCGGTGCCGGAGGCCGAGGACGGGGTGGGACTCGCGCTCAGGCTGCGCGAGCTTCCAGTCGATTCCCGCGTCCTCCGGCGGATCGAGGAGAGCCCCCGGGGCCGCCCGGCGCTCGAGCTGGCCGCTGCGCGGGCTCTCCGGTTGCGGGGAGAGCTGTCGCGCGCGCGTCTGCTCCTCTCCGAGTCGCAAGAGCCCGCAGCGAATCTCGAACGCGCCCTGATCGCGCTCCGAGCTGGAGAGCCCGAGCGCGTGCAAGCGGAGCTCGAGGCATTTTCGTTCGAATGCGCGTCGTCGGAAGAGCGGTCGCGCCACGCTGCGTTGGTTGCGCGGCGAACTCTCGATGCGGGAGATGCAGCAGGGGCGCAGCGGGTGCTCGACGAGGCACCCGCGACCAGTAGTTCTCTCGAGACCCGTGCGCTCGTGGAACTCGCCCAGGGCGACCGCCGCCGCGCCCGGGCGACGCTCGACGAGGCGAAAGCGCTGGCAGTCGACGACGAGCAGCTGGCGCGACTGCACGGCGTGTTCGGCATGCTCGAGCATGCGGAGTCCCGCACGACGGGCGCCCTCGCCGCCTTCGAACGCGCGGTCGAGCACGCTGAGCGCGCGGGTGCGGTGCTCGAAGAAGCAACCTACCTCACGGGACTAGCGGCGACCGCCACGAATCGCGGTCTCGTCGAACGGGCGCTCCGCGCCGCTGAGCGCTCGACGTTGCTCTTCGAACACCTGGGTCGCTCTCGGGAGGCAGCGCGGGCCGCTTTGGCCCGGGCTGCGGCATACGCCATCGTGGGAGCGGAACACGAGCTGCGTCGGGTGTCCGACGATGCTCTCCGCCGCGCTCGCGAGGCAGGGGACGTGGAGTGCCGCGCCTTCGTGCATCTGGCTCTCTGTGACGGACTGCGCTCGAGTTCTCGGGAGAGGCGCGAGCATGCCGAGAGGGCTTTTCAGCTCCTGTCGGACGGGTCGCCGGAGCACCGGGTGCGCGTGGGCACGCGCCTTTTGGCCTCGGGTCTCGATGTGGACTTCGGCGAGCTCGACCACGCAGCGCGGACCGCAAGCGCCCGCGAAGTTTCCCTCGAATGGTGGGGAGCCCGAGCGCGCGCGCGCGTCGAGGGACGCGGGGGCGGGGAAACTCCGGGTGAGCTGGTCGATGCGCTGGTGAACGCCGCTTCCGAACCGCAGGTGGGCGTGGTACTCGGGCCCGCGCTCGCTCACGGCGCGCAGCTGGCTCTGACGCTGGGGCGGGTCGAAGACGCTCGGCGCATGTTGGCGGGTGCAGCCGAGGTTGCGCGGTCGCTGCTCAGCGGTGTGCCCGCGGAGTTTCGCGGCCACATCGAGGCGCTGGACTGGGTGGCCCTCGCGCACACGCGGGGTGAGTCGCAGCTCTCTCCCGAGCAGCTCTCCGAGGTGGAGGGCTTGGTGCGCAGTCTCGGCCAGCGCGAGCGATTGCGTCCTCTGCTCGAGCAAGTTCTCGACGCCCTCCTGCTCTGGACGGGGGTCGAACGGGGGCTTCTTCTGCTGCGTGCTCCCGGTGACAAGCTCGTGGTGCGAGCGGCCCGCAATCTCGGTCGCAAGGACCTCACCGGGGAACAACTCTCCCTCAGCCAGTCGCTTGCGAAGCGGGCGCTCGCGGAAGGTGAGCCCGTGGTCGCTGTCGATGCGGCCCGCGACCTGCCGGACGTTCACCGGAGTGTGCACGCGCTCAAGCTGCGTAGCGTGCTCGCTGTCCCACTGATCGCTCGCGGCGAGACTCAAGGCGTGGTTTACCTCGACGATCGCGTGCGTCAGGGGGCCTTCGGCTCTGCCGAGCGTGCGTGGGTGAAGCTGGTTGCCACCCTGGCGGCCGTGGCCATCGCCGATGCTCGGGATCAACTTCGCTTGCGCCGAGCAGCGGGCGACCACTGCGCTCGCGCGGACGGAAGTGGAGCTTGAGGTCGCGGAGCGGGAACTTTCGCGCGCTCTCTCCGCGCGCGAAACACGGGGCGACTATTCGAACATCATCGGTTCGAGCGCGCCGCTCAGTGCGCTTTTGAAGCTGGTCGATCGGGTCGCCGCCTCGGAAGTGCCCCTTCTGGTGGAGGGCGAGTCGGGGAGCGGCAAAGAGCTGATTGCGCGGGCCGTGCACGACAACGGTCCCCGGGCGAGGGAGACCTTCGTTGCGGAAAACTGCGCCGCCATCCCCGAGAGTCTGCTTGAATCCGCCCTCTTCGGACACGTGCGGGGAGCCTTCACCGGGGCGAGCCGCCCGCGCGCCGGTCTGTTCGAAGTGGCCAGCGGGGGCACTTTGTTCCTCGACGAGATCGCCGAGATGAGCCTCTCGATGCAGAGCAAGCTGTTGCGCGTCCTGCAAGAGGGGGAAATCCGACCGCTTGGCTCGGAGCGGCCGCGCAAGGTGAACGTGCGAGTGATCGGTGCGACCCACCGGAACCTCGCCGAGCGCGTCGAGAAGGGTCAGTTTCGCGAAGACCTGTTCTATCGGCTCAACGTGATCTCCCTGCGAGTGCCGCCGCTTCGGGAGCGACCCGGGGACATCCCTCTCCTGGTGCGCCACTTCCTTGCACTGCACGGCGCAGGAAAAAAACTCTCCCTCGGAAAAGATGCGCTCGTCGCGCTGATGCGCTTCGAATGGCCGGGGAACGTGCGTCAGCTCGAAAACGAGGTAAGGCGCCTGGTGGTGCTCGCGGAAGACGAGGTGACTGTCGAGCATCTGAGCCCCGAGGTGCGCGGCGCTGCCGGGGGGGAACTGACGCCGGACACCCTCCACGTACGAACTCGCCTCGACGCACTCGAGAAGGAGTTGGTGGAGACGGCTCTCGAGCGGACGCAAGGCAATCAGACCCAGGCCGCCGAGCTTCTCGGGCTGTCCCGGTTTGGTCTCTCGAAGATGATGAAGCGCCTCGACGTGCGCGCGACTCGTCGAGCCGTACGTCGTCGAGCCGTCTGAGCTCGACCGCGGCGCTACGGGAGGCTCCGGCCTTGCGGGCCCCCGTCGGGCGCGAGGAGCCCGCGACGGGGCGAGGGTTTCGCGCGCAAGTGGCAAGGGGGGCCCCTCGGACGGCGTGCGACGCCCCCGAAAATGGGTCGCCGCGGCGAGCCGTCCCCCCAGAGGCTCTCGAGTAGCTTCGAAAGCGCCAATTCTGCCGGGATTTTGACGGAGATCGCCGAGCACGATAGAGGAGAGCCAATGACGTCGCGGCGTCCGCCCCAACCCGTCCTGAAGTGGGCCGGCGGAAAACGCCAGCTCCTTCCGCAGATCCTTTCGCACCTCCCGGAACGGATCGACACGTATTACGAGCCTTTCGTCGGGGGCGGTGCGGTATTTTTTGCCTTGGCAGCCGAGGGTCGATTTCGCCGCGCGGTGATCTCGGATCAGAATGCGGATCTGATCTGCGTCTACGAAGCGGTACGCGATGACGTCGAGGGGGTGATCGCTGCGCTATCGAGGATGCCCCATTCCGAGGAAGCCTACTACCGAGTGCGGAGCTCTCGGCCGCGCACCCTCGCGCGCCGAGCCGCCCGCGTGATCTATCTCAATCGGACGGGCTACAACGGCCTGTACCGAGTCAACCGCTCGGGGCAGTTCAACGTGCCCTACGGGCGGTACAAGCGCCCGAGGATCTGTGACGCCGACAATCTGAGGAGCGTGTCGGAGGCCTTGAACCAAGTGACAGTCCGGGTCGAGGATTTCGAGACGGTGGTGAGGCGGGCCCGACGCGGCGACGCCGTGTATTTCGATCCGCCCTACGTGCCCGTGTCGAGGAGCGCGAGCTTCGCCGCGTACCACAGTGTGCCCTTTCAACTCGACGAACACCGCCGCTTGACTCGGACGTATCGGAGGCTCGTCGAATGCGGCGTCTGCGCGGTGCTGTCCAACTCGGACACTCCGGAAACGCGGGCTCTGTACAGCGAGTTGTCCTTCGACGTGGTGAGTGCCCGCCGTTCGATCAACTCGAACACGCAGGGGCGCGGCCCGGTGCGGGAGCTCTTGGTATTCGGTGTGGCCGAACCCAAACCGCTAGCCGCCGCTGAAGGCGCCTGATGGGTGGCGATTCCGGGATGAAAGTCGAACGCGGGGAGCCGGTCCGGCTGGGCCGTGTGGGTATCATCGCCCTGGTGGGGTTCGCGGTGGGGATTGTCTGGCCGCGCCTGGCAGGCGTGAGCTTGGTGCCCGAGGCTCCTGTAGAGGGTGGAAAGCGTCCCGCTCCTGCGACTCGGGCCAGCGCGTCTGCGGCGCCGGCGCCCGAAGCCGGAGCAGAAGAGGCCGCGGAAGCAGAGGCTTTGCCTGGGGAACGCGTGCACGTTGGGGAAGCCCAGATCACGAGCTGCGAGTCCCAGGGAAAGAAGCAGAGCGACTGCGGGGAGGTCGACTTCGATGCTCTCGCTCATCCGCGGCTGATGGCGCTCACCGCGTGTCCTGCGGCAACTGGTGCTTTCGGAAAGCTCTCCCTCGGTTTCGACCTGAACTTCGAAACCGGCAAGGTGGACCGGATCACGACCGGTCAAAGCACCGACATGCCGTCGACGATCGCCGGCGAGCTGCTCGCCTGCGCGAAGAAGGATTTCAAAGACGTTTCTGTTGCGCAGCTGAAGCACGACCACGACAGCTACCGGATCTTCTACATCCTCGAGTTCAAGGCGCCTGAGTCCGGTCCGGCTGGAGACGACGGAGTCGTGGCGGCGAGCGGTCGAGCGACGGTGCGTTGGAATGCGGCGCTGATCCGCAGCGCTCCCGAACGCGAGGCAAAGGTTCGCACTCGGTTGCTTTCGGGGACGCGCGTCGTGGTAACGGGTCGCAAGGGGGAGTGGTACCGTGTCAAGTACGACGCCCGCGGCCGCGAAGGCTGGGTGCATGGCGCCGCCATCGGCATGTGACCCGTCGGGGGGGGGGACGCACGCCTGGCCGCGCAGTCGCACGCGCCGCCCCGAAGACGTGCTATGAAACGCGACGTGCCCAAGAACTCGTCCTCTCGACTTCCGCCCACGCGGGCCGCTGCGGTTCGCGATGACGTGGCGCGGCGTGGCATCGATCGTCTGGCTCCTGGCGGAGCGAAGGCGACCGGGTCTCCTCGGGAAGCAGCGGGGCCAGTGAGAGAATCGGGGCCGAAGCAAGACGTCGTGCTCGCTCTTGGCGTCACCGACGACGGCCGAGGGGTGAATGTGCTCCGGGCCCGCGACGAGCGGGTGGAGGTCGGGCAGGTGCGACCGCTCGAAGAGGGCAAGCCGATTCAAGGCGAGGTGGTCAAGCTGAAGCCGCGTCCTGGGGCGCCGTTCTTGTGTGATGTGGACACTCAGTTCAAGACGCCTCAGCCCTCCGCGGCACCCAAGGCCTTCGAAGCGACCACCAGAAAGGGACCGCCCCAGGTCTCGAGCGAAGCCTACCGGCAGAACTGGGACGCGATCTGGAACGCCGGTGGCAAGAAGCCCTCGGTCCTGAACTAACCCCCGCGTTCCCCGCCGCCCCCAAACCCACCAAGGCAAGCGTTCCCACCAACGCTCACGCAGCGGAACGACCCGAGGCCCGCGAGGCCGGAGGCCGAGGAGTGACGAGGCCGCGAGCACCGCCGCCGACCACGTGGGAGGCGCCGGAGACCCGGCGGAACGTGGGGTGACGAGCCCGAATTCACTTCGCACGACGAGGGGGGCGGGTCCGCCCCCCTGAAAAGCAACGGGCGGGTCCGCCCCCCTGAAAGCATCTAGACGGCGCGTCGCTGCGAGGGACTGGCGGGCTCTTCGTCGCTCCGGCTACCCGTCGACTGGAGCTCGTTCATCAGATCCCGCACTTCCGGCTTCCCCTTCAGGTTGCGCGTCAGGGCGTCCGATGCGCCGAGAAATCGCTGTTCGTAGTTGAGGCCTTCACGGGTCCGCGCCGCGACCTTTTCACGTCCGGCGGCGAGGTCTTCTTCGACGGCCTCCGCGTAGCGGCCGAGCTGGGAGCGCAGCTCGTCGATTTGGCGTCGAAGATCTTGGGCGACCGCTTCCCGTTCTTTGCGCTTCCTCTCGCGGGTGGCGAGCCAAGACGCCTTCGCATCCACCAGGGCTCGCGCAGCACCGGCTCGTTCGAACAGGGTTCGTGAACCTTGGCCGAGCTTTTCCGCGTGATCAGCAGCGGCGACGTGCTCTCGTGCCGCTGCCTGCGCCTGACTTAGCTCGCGCCGCGCGTGATTCTCCTCTTCGGCGTAGGCGGTCGCCTCGCGTAGCGCTCGCGATTCTTCCTGGGCCAGCTCCTCGACCTTACGTCCGATTTCCGCACGAAGAGCGCGTCCACGGCGCTCCAGCGCCTCCAACTTTCGCGTGTGCGCGGCGACCTCGCCTTCGAGGGCGTTGGCTTTGGCGGCCACCTCCCAAATCGACGAGAGGGCCTGCGTCACCTCCGGCGGAATCGTTCCGGCGCTGTAGGCGCGCGACACCATGCGCGAAAAGAGTCCCGCCTGGTGCGCCCACTCGACGACGAGCGGAGTGCGTGGTTTGGGAGGTGGCGGCGGGCCTGCCGGGGCAGCCTCGCCGCCCGCCTTCTTGCTGTCCCAGCTGGTGTGGCTGGGCAGGGAGCGCTGAAGTCGCTTGAGCTCTTCGAGCAGGTGATGTCCGTCGCGATAGCGCTGACGTTGTTCCTTCTCGAGCAGGCGCAGCACGATATTCTCGGCCTCGGGGTGGCAGTCGGCGCGGATGGACGACGGGCGAGGCGCATTGGCAGTGCGCTGCAGGTCCAAAAGGGTGTCGCGGTCGCTGGCGCGGAAGGGCAGCTGCCCGGTGAGCATTTCGAAGAACAGCACTCCGAGGGCGTACAAGTCGGACTGCGGCCCCGCCTGCTCTCCCCGAGCTTGCTCAGGGGACATGTATTCGGGCGTTCCGAAGACCGCGCCCTTCGGTGCGAGGCGTGGGTCGTGCGCCAAAGCCGCGAGACCGAAGTCGAGGATCTTGACGAAGTCCTGGCGGCCGCCGCGCTGGGTGATGAGGATGTTGTCGCTCTTGAGATCCCGGTGCACGACCCCGAGGTCGTGGGCACGGGACAAGGCGGCGCCCATTTGCTCGATGATGTCCACCGCGCGGTGGATCGGCATCGGGCCCTTCGCGAGCTCGTTGGAGAGGGGCGTTCCGATCAGGTACTCCATCACGAGATAGAGCTCACCGTCGTCCGTCTCGCCGATGTCGTGGATGTCGATGATGTGGGCGTGGTCCACGCGGTTGGCGGCGCGTGCTTCGCGCAGCATCCAGGCGCGCAGGTGAGTTTCGCCTCGCAAATCGGGGCGAATCAGCTTGACCGCCACCACGCGGTCGATGAGCACGTGGCGCGCCCGATAGACGATGCCCATGCCCCCTTCTCCGATGCGCGACTCGAGGCGGTACCGTCCGGCGATGACTTTGCCGAGTGCGGGGTCATTCCCTCGCTTGCGATGTGAGCTCCCCTGAGAACGAGCGGGCTGTGCCATTTTACGTCTTGTGGAATCCGTGGCTGAGCGACCCTTGCGGAGCCGTTCCGAGTTCGTGACGGCGCTCGGGCTTCGTAAAATGCGTGAAGCCGCTGTGAGCCTTCGCTCAAAGGCAGCATGTTAGAAGAACCGCAAGCCGCCGGCAAAGGTGACCGCGGTGTTCGCTCGCCGGTAACTGCACGAAGCGGAAGCGTTTTCGATGCCTCGAATGGGCCAGCCGAAGGAAGGCTTTCCCGGACATGTAGGGTGACGTGCGGCACCTTCCACTTACGACGTC
This sequence comes from Polyangiaceae bacterium, assembly GCA_050289625.1. GTDB lineage: Bacteria > Myxococcota_A > Polyangia > Polyangiales > Polyangiaceae > NIC37A-2. The sequence goes on from JBNKGC010000025.1 coordinate 44,466, forward strand.
CACCTCGGGGCGTGCGAGCGTCGGTGCGCGCGAGTGTGAGCTCTCTGGCAGTCAGCTCACATGGTCGAAGGGCGCGCTCGAAAGGTCGAGGCGCGCGCTGAAAGCCGCGATGGTGAGTGCCCGTCTGGAATCAGAATCGCATCGCGAGGACGGGGACGCGAAGCTCGGTCTCCGCGGGGAGCCCGAACATGAATCGCGTCTCGGCCGAGTACACGTCGTACAAGGCCACGGCGGGGATCCCGAGGGTCAACGTGCCTTCGTCGTAGCCGACCAGTGACTGTGGCGGCGGACGCAGCCGAAGGCGAGCCGACCGAACCTCAGGTCGGGGCGACCGACTCGCGCCTGCCGGGTTCACTTCGTCCTGAAAGGTCGGGGGAGTGTCCGTCGGAACCGTCGGTGGCTCTTCGGCGGGTTCCGGTGGGCGGTCGTAGACGTAATCGGCTGGCGGGTTGTACGCAGTTGCGCTCAGAACGGCGACGGTGGTGGGAACCGCGAGCACCATTCCGCCGGCGAGAATCAGCATGCTGGTCCTCGCGTCGATGCTCTTCTCCAGGAAGATTCCGCCGACGACACCGGCGCCGGCACCGACGCCTCCGCCGACCAAGTAGGCCCACGCCGGTTCGACGCCGAAAGCAGCTTCGGTGAGCATCACCGCTTCCGCTCCGAGCAGCGCACCGCCCGCGATGGCCTTTCCTGACGGGGAGGCTTCCTGGGCTAAAGCGTCCACGGGGCTCGTAAGTGCTGCGGCAACGGCCGCGGCCGCGATGGCTCGCGCCCTGCGTCCGAGTTTGGCGCGTCCTGTCTGCATCCTTCTCATTCCCTCGCGTGCCGGCTTCGTCTCGCGGGTGCCTTCACGCCACGACATCGTGCCGTTTGAACCACCTGCTTCGGACATCCCAAAAGCCCGGACCTACGGGAAAAAACCCGCTGCCCGAGAATCGGCGGCACAGCATATCAAGCGGCCCCCTGCGCGGGAACCAATACTGCGATCCAGCATGCAGTATGAACAGAATTTGCGCATTGCCTGGGCCGGGACCAGGTGATAGGTAGGCGGAGCAAATGCGGCCGATGTCGGTGCGTTTGCCGCGCCCCGAACATCCGGGCGAAAGGTGCTCTCATGGCTAGCGGACCCTGGCAGATCCTGATCATTGCTCTCGTTATCCTCCTGCTATTTGGGGCGAGTCGCATTGGAGACATCGGCAAGGGGCTGGGCGAAGGAATCCGCAACTTCAAGAAGGGCATCTCCGAGGACGATGAGCCGGAGAGCCGGAAGAAGGAGCTCTCCGAGAAGGGCGACTCGTCCAAGGGCGACGGCGCAAATCAAGAAAAGGCCTGAGGACCCATTCCTCGGCAGTCCGCGGCCGGTGTGCTGGCGCGCGGAGTTTTTTTCGAGTGAGTCCAGCCATGAGTAGCGGTGCCGCCCCAGCATTGGATCGTCCTCGCGATGCCATCGGTGTCGTGTCTGCGCTCGTCGAGCTCAGCAAACCTGGCATCACGCGGATGGTGCTCATCACCACGGGGCTCGGGGCGGTGGCTGCTCCCGGTCGCCCCGAGATTCCAGCGCTGATCTTCGCTCTCGTCGGCACCGGTCTGGTCGTGGCAGGGGCCAATGCCCTGAACATGTTTCTCGAGAGGGACATCGACGCGTTCATGACTCGCACCCGCACCCGTCCGCTGCCGACGGGGCGTTTGAGTCCGGACGCGGCTCTTTTGTTCGGTGTGGGGGTGTCGATCGCTGGCTTGTCGCTCCTCGCGCACTTCGTCTCGATGGCAGCCGTTGGGCTCGCTGCGCTGGCACTGCTCAGCTACGTGCTCATCTACACGCCCCTGAAGCAGGTGACCTCGGCCGCGCTCTACGTGGGAGCGGTCCCCGGAGCCCTGCCGCCCGCGATCGGATACGCGGCCATGACTGGAGACGTGGGCGGCGTTGGACTCTGTCTGTTCGCCATCCTGCTCGTGTGGCAGCTTCCCCACTTCGTCGCGATCTCCATCTTTCGCCGTGACGAGTACGGTCGCGCAGGCCTGAAGGTTCTTCCGGTCGAGCGCGGCGTCGCGAGTGCCAAGCGCTGGACCGTTGTGTTTTCGGGGCTCTTGCTCGCCGTCACGTTGCTGCCCGTGGCGCTCGGCGTGGCGGGCTGGCTCTACGGAGCCATCGCGCTGTCCGCGGGCGGTGCGTTCCTCACCTGGTCGATTCGCGGGCTACGAAAAGACGCGGGCGATCGGTGGGCTCGCTCGCTGTTCCTTGCCAGCATGCCGCACTTGGTGATCGTGATGACGGCGCTCGTCATC
>JBNKGC010000026.1:0-46254 GCA_050289625.1 Polyangiaceae bacterium
AGCGGTGATCAGGTGCTCCGACCCGTTCGTGACGCTTCGCCCCGGTGAGAGGGTCGAAGTGCCATGGGGAGGCCATTTTCGTGCAACCTGCCGCTCCTCGTTTCTTCACCACCGCGTGTGGTGGTCACTCGTGCCTCGCCGGAACCCAGCGCGAGTCCGCGTTCCGCATGCCCGCTCGGAAAAGCCGAACGGGTGCGCTCGCTCGGCATTCCGAGCGGGCGCCTCCCGGTTCACACCGTAACGACCCCCCGGGGGATGGCAAGAGGGATCGGGGTACGCGGGTCGCCTCGCGGTCCCCCAGGCAGTGCCTACGAGCTCACGAACCGCCATTTTTCCACGAAAGGGGCTCCCGACGCCGGCTCCGTCGAAGGGGCCCGAGGGGGTTTAGGGGGCCTCCGAGGGCCAGACAAACCCTATTGTCGGACGCGCCAGTTGCCGGTGAACGTCTTCCCGATCTCCGCGCAAGTGGGGTCCGTTGCGATCAGTTCGGGACGGGCGTCGTTGCAGTAGATGATCGTGTTCTGACGAAATGTGCGGCCGAAATCGATGGCCTCGTCTCGGTCGATGCCGTGGACCAACCAGGCGGGTTCTCGCCAGACACCATCGGGTTCCTCGTCGTAGCCGATGCAGCTCTCGACGCGGTAACAACCGAGGATCAAAAGGTCGCGCATCACCTGGTGACGACCCTCGTTGACTCGGCGGGGCAAAAGCATCGACCGCGGATTGTACGCGGTGAGAATGGCGAAGCGGCTTCGCAGAAGCTCGGGCAAGGTCGTCTCGTCACTGACGATCTCTCCGTCGAGGGAAGTACGCACGACTCCCGTTTCCGTGGGGAGTTCGTAAACCGTCGCGAAATAGGAGCGGAGGAGGTTTTGGTCCATTAGGAGGCGAAACGGTACCCGACACCCCGTACGGTGATCAAATGGCGTGGCGAAGCCGGGTCATCCTCCAGCTTGTTTCGGAGTTGAAGGAGGAAATTGTCGATGGTGCGGAGGGTTCCGTGGTGATCGGGGCCCCAGACGCGGGACAGGATCTGCTCCCGCGACAGCACCTCACCCGAGGCCGCGACCAGGCACCAGAGAACGTCGAACTCGGTGGCCGTGAGGACCACCATCTCGCCGCCTCGGTGCACTTCGCGAGTTGTCGAGTCGATCTGAAGCTCTCCTGCCTCGACCCGTGACGGGGTCTCGGGAGTTCGGTGACCGCGCAGCAGCTCGTCGCGGCGCAGGACTGCTTTCACCCGCGCCAAGAGCTCGGCGAGTCCGAACGGCTTGGTGATGTAGTCTTCTGCCCCGAGTTCGAGGCCCATGACCTTGTCCGTTTCCGCACCGCGAGCGCTCAGCATGATCACCGGGACCGTGACACGTTGGCTGCGAAGTTCGCGCACGACTTCGAGCCCGTTCTTTTTCGGGAGCATCACGTCGAGCACGACGAGATCCACTTGGGGCTCCCGCGCGGCGAGGAGGCCGGTCTCTCCATCAGCGCGGATCTCCACCTGATAGCCCTCGGCTTCGAGGTTCAATTTGAGCCCGAGGGCGATGCTCTCGTCGTCTTCGACGATCAGAATCACGGGCTTCGAGTCGCGGCTCATCGGCGTCTTCCTCGCCTTTCGATACTAGCAGTGCGCGGAGAAAGCACGCTGCCGCGAACGACTGCTCGCCTGCGCCTCCGGAGGTGGGGGGCGCGCGCCCCGGGTACCCATCAGCGGCTCGCTTCCCCTTCAGTGCGGAGGATTGCGGGGCAGCACCAAAGAAAATGTCGTGCCGACACCAGGGCGGCTGTCGACTTCGACGCGGCCACGGTGCGCTTTCATCACGTGTTTGACGATGGCGAGCCCGAGGCCCGAGCCCTCCTGTTCCCGAGATAGACGGTCGTCGACCCGGTAAAATTTCTGGAAGATTCGCTTGTGCTCCGAAGGCGGGATGCCTTTGCCGTTGTCCGCCACGGAGACACGCAGCGACTTCGGAGTCTGCTCGCACGTGAGGCTCACTCGGCACGGGTCGCCGCCATACTTTGCGGCATTGGTCAGGAGGTTGAACAGCGCGTCGCTGACCGCACCCCGATCGGCTCGAAGCGTCCACGATTCGGGGGGAAGTTTCACGCGCAGCTCCACGCCCTCCCGATCTTTGACGGTTTCGAAGGCTTCTACGCACGAATCGACGATGGACAGGAGATCGGTATCCACCATCCGGTACTCACGGCGACCGCTCTCCATCCTCCCCCAATCCAGCAAGCGATCGATGAGCTCTTGGAGTCGAGTACTCTCTCGCTCGAGGGCGTCGACGCATTGCCGCCGCGCTGCGGGGTCGTTTTCGCGGAGGCCGAGCGTCTCGGTGAAGAGCCGGATCGATGTGAGAGGTGTTCGAAGCTCGTGGGAGACCTTCGAAACGAAGTCGCTCTGCAGGCGGGACACGTTGGCTTCGCGGCGAACGAAAACCCAGACGAGGATTCCACCGGTCACGACCGCGCCCGACAGCGCGAGCACGAGGATCCCCATGATCAGGTTGAGTTCGACCTCCCCGAGGAAAAGAAGCGCCACGCCCAGGGTGAGAAGGAGCGCCGTCGGCACCACGATGAGCGAGACCAGCAAGAGGACAATCCGCCGGTACCCGAGGTCTGCGAGCTCTCGCCTGGAGGCCACGGCGGAGAGCATAGCAGCTGAAGATGGTTCGGCCGCACGCGTCCGCTTGAGCAAGGGCCCGAGGTGTGAATCACTTCGGGGGTGCTTCTTCCGTGGCCTCCGAGAACCAGCAGCGGCGTGTGGGCGGCTGCTCTCGTCGTTCTCGCGGTAGGGCTCCGTGCCGTGATCGTCGAGTTTTCGGTGGCTCGCGCGGCTGAGCTGGGGCGTGAGCTCGCGTGGCTCGGTCCTTCGCGTCCCGCCGGTGACGCGGGGCTCGGAACGGACCCGGGCGCGTCGAGTTCAGTCCCGACCCCCATCGGGCCGATTCCGAACGAGAGCGGCGTCGCGCCCGTCGAATCCACGTCGCGCGGGGAGGGCGCGCATCGCGTTGCGTCCCCGCTATCACCATCTCGGGGAGAGCTCCCGCCGCCCCTGGTTCGAGAAATCCACGTCGACCAAGCACGCGTTCTTGCCCTCGCCGAGAGCAGTGCCGAGCCGCACGGCACGCCGGTGGCGGCCAGCTGGTGGCATCCCGGGGGCATCCTTCTCCAGGGAGTCTCGACGCTGGGGCTTGGTCTTCGTGATGGCGACGTGCTGGTGAGCGTTGCCGGAGCGCCGGTAACTTCGCGGGGCGACGTGGTGTCCCGAGTGCTCGCGGCCCGGGGCCGCCGGGAAGCCGCGGTACTGGGGATCGTGCTGCGGCTTCGCGAGGACGGCCGAACGCGTGAGCGCGTGAGTCTCGTCGTCGAGCAGCCCTATCCTACCTACGAAGAAGCGAAGACCCTTCGCAGGGGGGACACCCCGTGATAAGCCGCCCCTCTCGGTCGAGCTCGCGACTTTCGTGGTCTTCGCGAGAGATTCCGAGCACGAGAACGTGCATGCCGCGTGGATGCACGGCGAGCCCCGGCAGCGCCAGCGACGGGAGCGGGTGAGGTGCTAGGTTTCGAAAGCCGAAAGGTAGATTGACGATGGCGAGAACCGTGCAGTGCGTGAAGCTGGGACGCGAGGCCGAAGGCCTCGACAAGCCCCCTCTCAAGGGCGAAATAGGGCAGAAGATCTTCGAGAACGTCTCCAAGGAAGCTTGGAGCATGTGGCTCGAGCACTCGAAGATGCTGATCAACGAGTTTCGCCTCGACCTGACCAGCGAGCAGGGCCAGACGATCTGGTACACCGAGATGGAGAAGTATTTCTTCGGGGAAGGCTCCGCCGCACCGCCGGACTTCGTCGAGAAGGAGGACGACTGACTTCGGCGCTCGCGCACCCGGAGCGCGGAGCTCGCGGCGGGTGCACGACCTTCGCGTTCGTCCTCCGTTCGCGAGCGTTGGGGGGACCGCCGCCACAGCGGAGTGCCCGGTCACGTGGTTACCCAAATGGGGTTTATTTTTCACGGGTTGCGGAGCTCTTCCCGGCGCGGGCAAACCTGGTACGTTTCGGCCCCATGAACGCCTCGGAGCACCCGAACCGTATCGTCCTGCACATCGCGGGCGCTGACCGCCCCGGCGTGACCGCCCGCCTGATGGAGGTGATCGCGGAAGAGAACGCTCAGCTGGTCACGGTGGGTCAGTCAGTGCTTCACGGCTATTTGATGCTGTCTGCGATCGTCGACATCCCCCCGGAGTCCAATGCTCTGCGTCGCCTCTTGTTTGCCGTTGCCGACCTGGGGCTGCGGATGGAGGTGTCGGCGTTCCGCGAAGATCGTTTCGACGGTCCGTTGCTCCGCGCGCCTGGTCTCTGCGTGACGGTCCTGGGCGATCTCGCCGATGGCAAGTCTGCAGCTGGGATTACGAAGTTCATAGCAAACCGCGGGATGAACCTACGCGACGTCAGATCCCTCAGCGTCGGAGCCCTCACCGGACTGGAGCTCAGGACCGACCCTCCCAACGATCAGGAGCTGTCGAAGGCAGAGCTTTCGGTGCTTCGCGGCGAGCTTCTCGAAATGGGTTCGAAGCTTGGCGTCGATCTCGCGGTGCAGCGCGACGACATCTTTCGGCGGAGCAAGCGACTCGTCTGTATGGACGTGGACTCGACCTTCGTAAAGGGGGAGTTCATCGACGAGCTTGCCGACCTGGTTGGGGTGAAAGAGCAGGTGGCCGAGATCACGGCTCGAGCCATGCGGGGAGAGCTCGACTTCAAGGAAGCGCTCGCGGAGCGAGTGAAGCTCCTCGAAGGTCTCTCCATGGAGCGGGCGATGGAGCTCTGCGATCGGTTCGAGTTGACGCCGGGCGCAGGCGACCTCGTTCACACTCTGCGCCACTTGGGATTCAAGGTGGGTCTCGTCAGCGGGGGCTTCGACTTCTTCGTCGAGCTGCTCAAACAGCGCTTTGGTCTCGACTTCGCCTTTGCGAACGAGCTGGAAGTGAAGGACGGCAAGCTGACGGGGCGTGTGCAGGGCACCGTGGTCGACGGTGAGCGCAAGGCTCAGGTGCTCAAGGACATGTCCCACGTATACAACGTTCGCCTCGAGCAGACCGTCGCGGTGGGCGACGGTGCAAACGACATCCGGATGCTGCAAACGGCCGGGCTCGGGATTGCATTTCGGGCCAAGCCGAAGCTTCAAGAGGTGGCGGACACGAGCCTCAACCACAACGAGCGTCTCGACACCCTTCTCTACCTCATGGGCTTCGACGCACGCGATCTCGCGAACCTGCACGCGACGACCGGAACCATTCCACCCCCCCGCGGCGATCGATGAACTCGCGCGCGCGGCTTCGGATCGTTGCTCCGTCCGAGCAGCTCACCGGTGTGGCCCCGCCGGAGCTCGAGCGAGCGGCCCGCTCCTGTCGGGGTGGTGACGCGACGCACCGTGGGCTGATTTTTCTGTGCGCGACGCTCGCGCGGCGCGCTTTGGCGACGGCGGTGCCTCCAGGCGCTCGGGTGGAGCTCCTGACCGGACTCGACGTGGCCGAGGCGTGGGCCCGGGGCGAGCAGGACGAAAAGGCCGTCCGCACCACGCGTGCCCAGTGCTTCAGCGCGGTACCGATCGTCGAGAAGAAGACTGTGGAGGCGGTCGAGGCCGCCCAAAAGCACCTCGGGCCTCAACGCAAGACAGCACTGGATGCGCACGCTCTCCGAGTCGTGCGCCGCTACGCAGCGCTCGGAGCGCACTACGCGGCCTCGGCGGCAGTGCTCACCATGGATGCTGTCACCGAACCGCCGCGGGCAGCCGAGGTAGCCCAGCAAGTTGCGGGGGCGCGCGCGTTTCAGGCGACTGGTCTCGGCGCTGCGCGCCATGGCGAGTTTCGCGCCAAGGCTTGGGAACAAGCCGAGTGGGAAGCGGCGAGGGGGGGCGACGGGGCGCACGGCGTGGAGGCGCTCGCCCTGCAGATCTTCCACGAGTATCTCGGTACGCGATGGAAGAACTACGCGGATGTCGAGCAGGTCGCGGTGCGGGATTTCGTCGAGTGGGCTCTCCGCGGCGCAGGTTGAGCCCCCACCGCCCGTATCTTATCGGACCTCACCCTGGTGTAGAACGGCCCGCAGAAGGTGCTCCGTTCTGGCTGAGATGCTGACTCGCAGTCGTGGTTACACAGGCCATCACGCGCCCTCACGGCAGGGGATGGGTGAAACCCGATGCGCCGTTTTCGCGCCGAAATCTAGCTCGGCGCAGTCCTGCCGTCAGAAGGAGGAGGGCTAGCAGCGAGAGGGTGAGGGGGGGAGCGTCTCTGTTGGACGGAAAGTAGCTGCACCTGCCCTTCGCACTCGTTCCGCTTGGGCCGCTCGAGTCCTCTCCGGGCTCGTCCTCGGGAGGTTCGACTTCCTCGAGTCGAGGCGTGTTGTCGATTTGCAAGAGGTAACTGACGAGGTCGTCGAGTTCCTGTTCTGAGAGAATGAAGGTGGCTCCGTGGAGCTCGCTTTCGTTTCTTTCGACCAGCACCTCGCGCAGAGTGGCCGCGGAACCGTCGTGCAGATAGGGCGCAGTCTCCCAGATCCCGCGTAGGGTCGGACTATCCATCCCTTCGAGCGGTTCCCCCAGGCGGCTTCCGGAGCTCTCGGTCAGTGTTCCAACGTCGTGGATGACATCGAGAGAGCTGTCAGTGAAGTCCGCTCCGCCGTGACAAGTTTGGCATCCAAGTCGCTCGAACGTCTCCAAACCACGCCAGCCCGCGTCAGTGAGTGAGCCGTCCGGATCGCGAAATGGGCTGGGGTTCACCGTATCGAGCGTACTGAGGTAGGCGTCGAGAGCGTCCAGCTCAGGGCTCAGTCCGGCCTTTGGATCTCCCAGGGGGGTATTTCGGGTGCCCTCGTTGAAGTCTTCATCGGTCATGAAACCCATTCCCCCGAACGGGCCTCGGATGTCGTGTTCGAAATCCTGCACCTCGTCGAAGTTGGCGCTCCAGTGGAGTCGGCCCTGGCCCGTTCCGCGCTTTCCGAGGAGAGACGTCGTGTTGCGGAAGCCCTCACCGCGGTCGGTGAAGTCCCAGACTCGCCCGTCCTCGAATCCGTCGATGTGGCAGGAAGCGCAGCTGATGTATCCGTCCTGGTTCATGCGAGGATCTGAAGCGTCGTAGAAGACTTGCTTTCCGAACAAGACTCCGGGGTCGAGCTTCTCGTTCTCGGAAACAGTCACCTCGGCGAGCACGTCCATCGCAAAATTCGTCGAAGTAATGACTCCCGTTGCATCGAGGACGAGGACAGACCGAGAAAGGAAGGAGTTGACGAATAGGTGCCCGGCGTCGTCGAGCACGAGACCATCCGGTGCTCGGCCGAGCTCGAATGCGCCAGCGACGACTCGACCGTCGTAAGCATCGAGGACCTCCACCCCGTTATTTCCCAAAAGGCCCACGAACGCGTAGTCCCCGACGGGAGTGAAGGCCAAGCTCAGTCCAAGGGAACGGTTGTTCAGATCCACTCTTGCATCGAGTGCTTCCTCGTTTTTCTCTAGATCGATAAGTGAGACGATGGTGCGGACGGTCGTTTCGAAGTTGAGGGCGTCACCGTCTCGTGCCTGACCGCGTGCGATGTTGTCCTTCTTCGAAGGAACCCAGGCGAAAGCGCCATCCGGGCTCACCGATACGGAACGGAGGTAGTTGGGAACTCCGCGGGCAGAAGCCTCCGTATCCGGGCCCTGGTCGAACGCAAGGGTGAGAGTGCGAACGACGGAGAGATCTTCGGCGTCGAATTCTACGACTTCTCCTCGCTCATTCGGGGAAATGAAGCGCGTCACGAAGATCCGATTTCCGCTCGGATCGACGGCGACTCCCGTTGGCCATGGGCCGGCCTCGACGGTTCGGAGAATCAGCCCATTGGAAAGGTCGAGTTCGGCAATCTGACCAAGTCCTTGCAAGGACACATAGCCGACCGCTCGAGACCGATTCAGCGCGATACCGAAAGGTTTGGAGGCGGGGGGCAGCTGTATCGTGTGAAGGAGCTGTCCGTCGTCACCATCGAGGACTGAAACCGTGGCATCATCTTGGTTGGCGACCCAAAGCGTTCCATCGGGTGATACGGCCAGAGTACGCGGGTGGTCGCCAACCGGGACTTCGAACTCGACTTCGAACGTTTCCGCCGAGAGACAGCTGATGGTGTCGTTGTCGGCATTGACATTGCAGATTCGGTCGCGTCCCCGATCGAAGACGATGGTCGAGGACGAGGAGGGGCGCCGCTTGGGGAGTGGTCGGTGGACCGTCTGCAGGAAACTGTCGCTGCGCGCTCCCCCTTCATCTCGAGCAACTACGATCACTGGGTGATGGCCCGGCTCCTCATAGACGTGGGTGACGGTCGCTTCGGTACTGGGCTCGCTTTCCGTGCCGTCGCCGAAGTCCCACGTGAAGGTGATTTCACCGGAACCTACGGCGTTGGCCGTGAACTCGACCTCCACACCCGTGGGGTACGGAGCATTGACTCTCGCTGCTACGTCTACCGCGAGCGCATGGTGGCACCAGGAGTAGGCGCTCAGGCCGAGGGTGAACGCCCAGATGCGCCTCGTCATGCTCGAGCGACTCGTCGCCACAACCGGCTTCGTCGCAAGAGTGCGACAGCCGCCGCCAAGCTGAATGCGAAGAAGGTGTTGGGACCCACCGGGGCGCGCGAGCCGATGGCGCAACCGCCGCCGTCAGAAGACGAGCTGCTCGACGAATCGTTGTTTTCGTCCACTCCAGGGCCTCCAGGGCCCATTCCAACCGCACCTCCGGTGGCAGGGGTGAACGAGCCACCCGATCCGGGTACGGGATCGTCATCCATGAAAGTCCCCCCCGAGCCGACCGATGGGGCTCCACCGGTTCCCGTCCCCGGTGGTTCGGGCTCTGGGACGACGACCGAGCTCCCCGTGGAAAAGTGCACGATCACGTCTTCGGAAAGCCCGTTGCCCATCACGTCGCTCAGTCCGCCCGCAGGAATCGAAACTTCGTAGGTGGTGTCCGCTGCGAAGGGTTGGCTGGGGCTGAAAGACAACTGATTGAACTGATAGGTGAAGATGCCGTCGAGCGGTTCTCCCCCCGCCGGGCCGATCCTCACGGTCTCTGGTGAGAGGGTCTCGAGGTCGACGAAGTCGGAAAACACAATCGTGATCCGGGAGCCTGGGGAGACCGAGGTCGCACCATCTGCTGGGTAGAATGTCGCGGCGGAGAGGGGGATCGTATCCTGCCCACGTTGGTGGCAGAAGAACGCGCTCCCCGATCCGTGGTCATTGCCGATGTAGATCAAATTCCCCATGGGGGTGACCTGTCCGTGGTCTGGATGATCCCGATTCAAGGTTCCTTCGCCGACCACCCGGGGATCCTGCTCATTCGTGACGTCGACCTTCACGACGTTGTTCTGTCGGCCCAGGTAGACGAAGTTGTCCTGTACGGCGGTGTAGAGTTGGTCTTGTCCGATAGGCGTGTTCTTGATCTCGGTGATGTTCGTCGGATCGCTGAACGAGTGGATGAGGAAGTCCCCGTCTCTCCCAGCCGTGTAGAAGCGATGGTTCGGTCCGACTGCGATCGAATACATGCGAGGCGCGAAGCCCAGTTGGTCCAAGAGCGACGGGTCGTCCGCCTCGGTGATGTCGAGGACTGCGTAGTTGCCCCCTTGGTCCATGTTGCTGATGACCATCAGATCACCGAGAGCGAAGAGCGGGCCGACTCGAAAGCCTCCCGTTTCACCCGTAGAAACCTGGTTCAAGAGTTGCGGATGCGCCGGATCCGCGGCGTCGATGACGTAGATACCCTGGTTCCCTCCGGAGACGTAGAGATAGCGTCCCTGCCAGCTCGCCTGCCAGGCGACGTTCTCGTAGTCACCGCCGTTCACACCGGGGAGATCGATCCTGCCGGTGACCGATGCGTTCAGCGGGTCGGTGAAATCCCAAAATTGGACGCCGTCGATCGTCTGAATCGCAATGTACTGCTTGCCATCTATGAGTCCGATCGGCAGTGAGTGCTGCTCGCGAAACCGGTCAGGATTGGGCCCTGAGTAGTAGTGCACCTCCTTCGGATTGCGTGGATCGGACACGTCGTAGATTCCGATTCGACCCGGCGGGTGACCGCTATCCGGCGCGTATACGGTCATGAAGTACCCACGAATCATCACGGTGACGTTCTGACCGTGGGGATCCCCAGGGTAACCATGATCGACGAACGTAAACGGTTTGAAGTACTCCGCGTCTCCGCAGTCGATGTTCCCGATTCCGGGGCCAACCTGCGCCTGTGCCGCTGCCGAGTGCAAAAGAGCCAAGGTGGAACAGAGCGTCGCGGTGACGAGCTTCGAGCGGAGTAGTTGCCGATGCGCCATGCTTCTAGTGTTTACTTCGGAGTCGAAACCCGAAAGATGTGATGTCGAACCCCAGTTAACTGCAAAATTGCACCGCGGGGGGCGAGCCTCCACCCCTCGTCGGACCGGCGGGGTGGGATACGCTCATCCGGGTGATGCGGTGGCTCTTTCGGGCGCACGAGCGACCAGCTCTTGCTGGCCTCGTCCTTCTTTTCGCGGCTTCCAGCTGCAGCGAGCGGTCTTCGGCGACCGAATCCGGGGCACAGGACTGGTCGCGCCTCCCCGCGGTGAACCATCGCGATCCGGATCTTCAGTCGTTTGCCGTACGCGCGGAGCAGTACGAACGGCTTTGCTCGATGAATCGCAAAGACAGCTTCCTACGCCGCATTTGCGTTTCGCCCCGACCAGAGATCACGAGCTTGTCGAGCCTCATCGAGCTGCTGGGTCTCGACGGAGACTCGGCCTTCGCATTCACAGCCAATTCTACGTCTCTCGTGATGCGCTCTGTTTCGGCCGTCAACCCGCGGGCGATCATTTTTCCGCGCGTCGGTGACGACGGAGGAGCTCCGGACGAGCTTTCCATCGTCAGCTTCGTTCGCGGGGAACCCTTCGTCGAGATCGCCAGTCGTGATGAAGGGAACCGGGGCTACAACTTCTACTTGCTCGCATTCGAACGGGATTGTGATTATGGCTCCGGGTGCGACCTCGCGAGCCTCTTCACGGAAGAAATCGAAACCGGTTGGACGGCGTTCAGCATCTACTCCGAGGAGGAGCTCAAGGATACTCCACTCGACTGCCTATCGTGTCATCAACCCGATGGACATGGAACTCCCACGATCTTGCGAATGCAGGAGCTTAGGAGTCCGTGGCTTCATTGGTTCCCTCAGAAGTTCGCACAACGCACCCAATCCGATGTCGTCCTCTTGCCCCAGTTTCTGGAGGCCCATGGGGCGGATGAACAGTATGCAGCAATCCCGATCTCCACGATCGAGTCAGCTGTCGCCGAAGGGAGTGGCGCGCACCTCGAAGCCTTGTTGATGGCGGAAGGCCAAGATTCTCAGCCGAATGTCTTCGACCCCCTCATCGAGCGTGAGCTGGCGGAATCGGGCACGAGCGAGCGCTGGAACGCCTCGTTCGCCGCCTTCCTCGAGGCGGAGGCAATTTCGGTGCCCTACCCAGGACTCGATCCTACCGACCCCGCACTTCGTGCGGCCGCGGTGCGTTCGTACGTGGATGTGGTGACGGGCGCCGCCCCTCGGGAGACATTGGTCGACATGCGCGATCTCTTTTCTGACGATGCAAGAGTGATGTTGGGTATCCTTCCTCCCCCGGACGCCGATGGCGCAACGGTGTTGAACGTTGCATGTGGTCGCTGTCACGACGGTCGCGGCGATCCAGAATTGACTCGCAGCGCCTTCAACGTGAAAGAGCTCGATCAAATGTCGCGACAGCTCAAAGATCTGGCGATTGCGCGAATGGAGCTGCCCGAGGGTGCCGAGCACCGCATGCCGCCCTCGAGATTCGGTTCCCTGCCGAATGATGCGATTGCTCGCGCCATCGAGGTGCTCCGAAAATAGTCGGGCGAGTGCTATAATGCGATAAAGAGGCTGGCCAAGAAAAGCAGAGCGTGCTCTCCATCCTCGACGAAGACGAAACTTGGATGATCGGTATAGGAGATTGCCGGCGTCGCGTAGAGGCCCGCCAGAATCCTGCCTGTATAGGAAGCTGTTATCGTATTACTCGAGGATCGCGCAAACAACCCGGTTGTGCCCGACGTCGCGTTCGTCGAGTCTCTGAGGTAGTGGCTGAAGACCTGATGGAAGTAGACAACTCCGATCTGGTCCCTCGTTCTCGAGCCGAATGGGCCCTGCACATAGGCGCGCGCTTCGTAATATTGAGAGATTGCGTTCGTTTCGGGGGCCCCGTACATCGCGGAGCCACCCAGATAGAGGCCGCGATACGCGGTTTCGGCCGACGATGGGGCGAACTGCACAATCTGCGCGTCCGCGAGCAGATACGCGCCAAAATTGGTTGAGGTGTCTCCCGGCTGGGAGAAATCGGCGTACTGGGAAGTATTGTACATCGCGCCGAGCCTGGCCCAGAGATAGGGCGCGCCCGGAAGCGGGGGGCGTTTGTAGCCGACTTCGTCGATGAAGAGCAGGCGGGCGTCTTCCAGTGTGAATTTGAACCCCGTAGGGTTCAGTTCCGCATTGGAAACAAAAGGGTTGGCCGCCGGCGGCAGGCTACGCTGGATGCCGAACTGATTGTAGATAGTCGGTGCGATATTGAGCTTGATCCAGGCCGCGGGTGCCACTGCGGGCGGTCCTGCCATTCCTAGCTCGAAGGGGATCAACGCTACAGGACCGAATGGGCTGGCAATGTTGCTGCCAACGAACGTTCCCACGAACGCCGTGTCGAGGGTCGTGTACCCCACGAGGAATTCGACCCTCTTGTCGAACAAGCTTTGGTAATAGGCAAGTCGATTGAGTGACAGTGTATTGGGGTAAAAGGGCTCCCATGATGAGCGAGTGATCTGACCCGAGACCTGCAGTTGACCGCCAGGGATGCCGTAGTGACCCATGTCCACCATCACGAAAGCCTGCGACCCCACGAAGCCGCTGAGCTCCTGTCCCCAGTATTCCTGGGGACGATTGGTTCCGCCGGGGTCCAACATGTTCAAAGCTGTGAGCGGAATGGTAAAGTCAAGGAACCCGACACCGTAGCGAGCCAGCGTCGTCCGAAATCCGCCGACGTCCTGCGTGAGGGTGTCACCGAATGAAGGGAACGGGATGTTCCATCCCTTGAGGCCGAGATCTGCGTCGAAACGAGCGGGTGTGGAGTCCAGCTCGGCTCCAGTCGCGGCGCGTGCTTTCGAGTCCGAAGTGGCCTCGGACGCAAGGGCCGGTGCCGCGAGACTCCACGCCAAGGCACCATAGGTCGCGACCATGCCTCGAAGTCTCGAGCGCGCTTGCTGAAAGCGCGCGTGTTGCGAGCCGTTCGCATTTCCGCGAGAATTACGTGTCGCTGCCTCCAACGCTGCCCCCAGGGGAAAAGGGGTACGTCGGGAGGCGGGGATTGTAAATCGGATGGTCCGCCCGCAGGGCCGGATGGTCCTCCCACAGGGCAGACTCACGTAAACTGCAGAAGGATACCCGCCCCCCTGGTGGCGATCGCTTGGTCAATGCGTCCACGTTGGATAGTATGTGTTGGATTGACAGAGTTCTCATACCCGCCGTTCTTGTGACGGGAGTTGCTGCCTGCGGAGGTAAGGCAAAGCGCGACGACGAGCCCCCTGGCGACAATCGGTCTGGACAGGAACAAGAGGGTGAAGCGCAACCTGACGAGCCGCAACCCAGCGACGAGCCTTCTCCTTCGTTGGGGAATGTTTCGAATCCTGAGACGGACTTCCCATTCGACGTAGACCAGGCTGTGTCCGGCGGGTCTGTCGAAGGTAACCCCGGCAGTGGCGGATGGGATTTCTGCATTGGGAGGTTTCCGGGTCTCGAGAGCCGTCAAGGGACCACGGGCGGTGCCTCGGACGGAGAAAGCTACCTGCATTTCAATTCCGAAGCGGTGTGCAAACTCTGCAGTGTTGACGGGACTGACTCACAAGCATTGTTCTTGTTGGGGGAGCCATTGCGCCCATCGCGGCAAGGTCTGTGGTTCGACGTACGGACCGAAAACTCGTCACTCGATGCTCAGGGCGTATTCACCTTCGTGAGCGCGGGAGAGATTTGTGAGACGCAGGCTGTCCTGGAGGAGGTTGACCTTGCGGACTTCTCGTTGAGCGAACAATGGGGCACGCGGTGCATCACCGTGGAGCCTGCTGAACAAGTCAACAACCTCGGCGTCTTCGTCAAAGGTGACAGCTTCGACTTCTACTTCGACGCGCTCCGAGCGGGACCACCCTGCGACATCGAATGAGTCGGCGACGCTTCCCGAGTCGCTTCCTCGGCGCCGCACGAAAGAAGGAAGCTCGGAGAGCGGGGTCCAGCGGGCGAAGTTACCGAGTGGCCGCCTGAGGGGGTGGGCCGCGGAGTTGATGGGTGTAAGCGCGAAGGGGTCAGCAGGGGTCCAAGACCGACACGGCGCGCTCGACAATCGTCACGAGGCAAGCGAGGCGCATGACGCAAGCAAGTTGGCGAACAAAGGGGCGGGGAACGGCGGAACCGGACCACATCGGTTCGCGCCTCGTTCAGGCCGCAGAGCGGCGCGCTCCGGGGCTTTCGGACGTACCGCGAGCAAGCGCACCGAGAGCGCAAGGTTTCCCCCTGAGGAGGTTTCCTCCCCTGAGGAGGTGTCCCCCCTGAGGAGACTGCGTGGTAGGGCGCAGAATTTTGATACCGCGCCGGGCCCGTCCACGTCTAGGAAGGGGTGATAACCCGAAGCTCGCGCTTGGCGCCCATACCCACTGGGCCCTAGACGGAGGCTGCGGGACGCGCCCTCAAGTTGGGAGGCGGATCCCAGCTCCCCAAAATGCAGCAGCTTCGCGTCGGTGGCAAAACCGGCCCGCAACCCCTCGAGGATCTCTGATGCACCGCTTCCTTACCCTTGGCTTCTTCGTCTTTTCCAGTGCGCTGGTCTCTTGCTCATCCACGAGCCCTGATTCGGAGGGAACTGGCAGCAGCACAGGCGGCGCACTTGGCGTCGGTGGGACCGATTCGGTGGGCGGCGATGGCGGAACCGGTACGGCTGGGACAGGTGGCTTTGCAGCCGGCGGAATGGGTAGTGGAGGCACCGGTACGGCCGGGACAGGTGGCTTTGCAACCGGTGGAATGGGTTCTGGCGGCACGGGGACGGGCGACGGGCCTTACAAATGGAGCACAGTCACGCTCGGTGGTGGCGGCTTCGTGTCGGCTGTCATCGCAAGCTTGGCAGAGCAGAACCTGTTCTTTGCGCGCACGGATGTCGGCGGCTTGTTCCGCTGGAACGAAGGAACGAGCTCTTGGATCCCCCTCACCGATTGGGTGTCGGAAGATCAGGTCGGGTTCTTGGGCGTGGAATCGGTTGCTCTGGACCCGCAGGATGCTGGCCGCGTCTACGCGCTGGTGGGCACGGACTACTTCAACGGCGGCAAGACCGCCATTCTCCGTTCCACTGACAAGGGTGACTCCTTCACCATCACGGACGTGACCTCGCAGTTCAAGGCGCACGGAAACGGCATGGGGCGTCAGAACGGCGAACGCCTCGCGGTCGATCCGAACTTGGGCAGCACGCTGCTTTGCGGATCCCGCCGCAATGGCCTTTTCAAGAGCACGGACTACGGCGCAAGCTGGAGCGCGGTTTCGAGCTTCCCCGTCACCACCACGAGCAACGACAACGGCATTTCCCTTGTCGTGTTCGACAAGGCCTCCAGCTCGGAGGGCTCCGCAACGCAGCGCATCTTCGTCGGTGTTTCGAGGCTCGGGGCGCCGAACCTCTACATGAGCACGAACGGCGGTTCGACCTGGGGAGAGGTGCCGAACGCGCCCGCCACCACCCAAATGCCTCAGCGCGCCGCACTCGCCTCGAACGGCATGCTCTACGTGACCTACGCGAACGGCGCGGGTCCCCACGGAAACGACTCCGGGACGGAGCCTGTGGACACGGGTTCGATCTGGAAGTACGACACCGCCAAGGGCGAGTGGACGAACGTCACGCCCACGGGGGTCGGGGCGGGATTCAGCGGCATTTCCGTAGACGCCGCCAACGCCGATCACTTGGTTGCCACGACCATCAACATGTATCAGGCGACCCCGTGGGGCTGGGGTGACCACATTTACGTGAGCACGAACGGCGGCTCTTCCTGGACGGACATCGTCGGCGCGGACAAGCCAAACATGGACGCCAATGGAATGCCCTGGATCGAGAATCACTCGATTCACTGGGCGGGCACGGCTACCTTCGATCCCAACAACTCGAACCGCGTCTTCGTGACGTCGGGCAACGGCATCTTCGCAACGTCCAATCTCAACGCTTCCAAATCGACGTGGAAGTTCATGACGAAGGGGCTGGAGGAAACCGTGGCGCTCGAGGCCGTCAGTATTCCCGGCTACGGCTTCGCCAACGTCATGGGGGACTACGACGGCTTCGTGACGACCGACCTCGAGGTCTCCCCTCCCACCGGTCGCCACAACCCGTCCATCGGCACTACCGGAGCCATGGCGCTCGCTGGGGCGACGCCCAACACGATGGTTCGCCTCGGCGACGCCATGTACAAGACGACAGATTACGGCGCGAGCTGGACGCAAGTCCCACTCACTGGCGCTGGTAGTCGGGGCACCGTAGCGCTTTCCGCGGACGGCTCCGTCATCCTGTGGACGCCGAATTCTTCGACCACGACCTACCGCACCGCCAACGACGGCGCGATGTGGACGCCGGTAACGGGCCTCGGCATCAACGCACCCGTGATCGGTGACTCGGTCGACTCGAACAAGTTCTACGCCTACAACCCGAGCGGCGGCGCCTTCTATCTCAGCAACGACGGCGGCGCTTCGTTCTCACAGGTCTCCACTCCCGGTGGTGGCGGTTTCTGGAAGCTGCGCGCCGTTCCAGGGGTCGAAGGAGACATCTGGATCCCGCTCCGCAACAACGGCCTCACGCGCACGGTGGACTCCGGCAGCACCTTCACCACGGTGACCAGCGTTCAGCGCGCGGATGCCGTTGGCTTTGGCAAGGCGGACGCGGGCGAGACCTTTCCCACCGTGTTCATCTGGGGCGTCGCGGACAACGGACCGGTCGGCATCTATCGGTCGACGGACGCCGGCGCGACCTGGATGCGAGTCAATGATGACATGCACCAGTACGGAGGGCCCGGCAACGGCCAATTCATCGTCGGCGACATGAACGTGTTCGGAAGGGTGTACATGAGCACAGTTGGCCGCGGCATCGTTTACGGCGAACCGTAACTTCCAGCGTGGGGGTGCGACGGCCGGAGGTCGGAGCATCCCCCCACCGCGAGCGATTGCGACGTGCCTGGTGAGTCGCTACACACTGCGGCGGAGCCGGACCACGTTTCGTCGAGGCCGCAGTTCGTAGCGATGGCTGGGCTCGCGGCCGTTTACGCCGCTGATCACCTCTGTGGCTCGTTGAAGCCGTTCTACCGGCGGTGCTCGAGGTTTCTTGCTTTGTAGAACCGTGCTCTGCGCCTAGGGATTGCCCTCATGCAACGGCGAGGTAGCCCTTCACCCGCCCTGGGGCGCGATTCCGAACGCAAGCTTCGCCTGTGTATCTTCGTGATCGCCTACCAGGCCGAAGCGACGCTCACGGAGGTCCTCGACCGCATTCCGCGCCTGGTGTTCGTGGCGTTCGACTGCGAGGTGTTGATCATCGACGATGCATCGGTGGACCGCACGTTCGAGATCGGCCGCGAGTATCGCGAGCGCCACCCCGAGCTTCCGGTCACCGTGCTTCGGAATTCCCTCAACCAGGGCTACGGCGGCAACCAGAAGGTGGGCTACCAATACGCGATCGAGCGTGAGTTCGACCTGGTTGCCATGTTGCACGGCGACGGCCAGTACGCGCCGGAAGAGCTGCCAAAGCTGCTCGGGCCCTTCTTACGGGAGGAGGCCGATGCCGTGTTCGGAAGTCGGATGATGGTGAGGTTCGCTGCGCTCCGGGGCGGGATGCCGCTGTACAAGTTCGTCGGCAACCGCATCCTGACCGCGATCGAAAATGCGCTCCTGGGGACACGGCTTTCGGAGTTCCACAGCGGCTACCGCATCTACTCGGTGCGCGCACTTGCCGCTCTTCCTCTCCACCTCAACTCCGACGAGTTCGACTTCGACACCGAAATCATCATTCAGCTGCTCAACGCCCGGTTTCGCATCGTCGAGCTTCCCATCCCCACCTTCTACGGTGACGAGATCTCGCGGGTGAATGGGCTCAAGTACGCCAAGGACATCGTCCTCGCAGTGCTCCTCAACTCGGCGCATCGGGCAGGATGGGTTTACGAGCGAAGATTCGACTGCCGGTCGAGCGAACGCAGATAACCCGAAGCTGAAGCCATCCCTTCAGCTGGGGTTGCAGGATTCTATCCAGGGCGGGGGGCCATATTTCTCCCCCTCTCTCACCAGAAAAGTTGCGATAGCGTTCTGTTTGTGAGCGCTAACACGGCCGAGACGGGACCTCGGGCGGGCCGCGGGAGGAACCCATGCGAAGAGGAATGCTTCAGCTTGCAACGGCGCTTTCGCTGTGCGTCACCACTTTAGCAGGGACCAGCGGCTGTACGGATTACTCCGACGACTCGTCGAAAGGCGGATCGATGGCGACCGGCACCGGAGGAGCGGGTACCGGGGGTGCAGCCACCGGGGGAGGTGGGGGCACCGTGGTCGACGCTCAATGCACCAACATGAACGTGGCTGCCTGCGGCGGAGATCTGACGGGCACCTGGAACGTCGCCTCTTCGTGTCTCGAGCTGACCGGCGACATGGATGTGACGTTGACGAGCCTGGGCTGTCCTTCGGTGCCCGTGACTGGTTCTCTCGAAGCGTCGGGGAGCCTGACCTTCAATGCGAATGGTTCCTACACCGACAACACCAAGACGACCGGTTCGGTCTCGTTTCCGCTCGATCCTTCGTGCCTTTCGGTCTCTTCCGTGGACGTGGCATGCAGCGACATCGGGAGCATTTTCGAGGCCGTTGGTTGGTCGACGGCCAGTTGTAGCGATGCGGCGGGCCAGTGCCAGTGCACCCTGACCGTGGACGAATCGGGGGGGCTGGGATCCGTCCTTCCGTACTTCGAGATGATGGGCGCGTACACCACCACGGCAGACAGCTACACCGCCGGTCCAGGCACATTCGCGTACTGCGCCGAGACGGACAAGTTGACCGTGACGCCCCAAATGTCAGCCCTCACGGGGCAGGTGGTTTTGGTGCGTGACGGCGTGGCCACCAGTACGGGTGGTAGCTCCGGCACGGGCGGCGCGGGCACGGGCGGCGCGGGCACGGGTGGCTCCGGAACGGGCGGCTCCGGGACGGGAGGCTCCGGAACGGGCGGAGGCATGGGAAGTGGCGGTGGTGCCGCCGTGGGTGACAAGCCGTGCGACATCTACGCCGCATCCGGGCTCGAATGCGTTGCTGCGCACAGCACCGTTCGCGCCCTGTATAAGGACTACTCAGGCAACCTCTACCAGGTCAAACGCGCGGACGGTCAGTATCAGGACATCCCGGTGGCTTCCGCTGGTGGCTTTGCCGACTCTTCCGTCCAGGACGCGTTTTGCAGTGGGTCGAGTTGCACCATCTGGCGGCTGTACGACCAGAGCGGGCACGGAAACTTCTTGGAAGCGCAAACGCCGAACAGCACGGTGCGGGGCAACAATGGCATGACGGCGGCGAACGCGGCTGCCGAGTCCTTGATGGTGGGTGGCAACCAGGTCTATTCCTTGTTCACACGTCCCGCTCAGGCGTATTGGAATGACGGTTCGCAAAACGGCATGCCTCGCGGCCAGGAGCCTCAGGGCGTCTACATGGTGACGAGCGGCACGCACTACAACGGCGGATGCTGTTACAACTACGGAAACGCTCAGCTCGACCGCAACTACCACGGCGGGTCGACGATGGACAGCGTCTATTTCGGCAGCAACAAGATCTGGGGCACGGGCGAAGGCAGCGGCCCGTGGGTGATGGCGGACATGGAGGACGGCATGCTGGCCGGTGGTTCGCCGGGCAACAACCCCAACAACTTGAGCCTGCCGCATCCGTTCGTGACGGCCATCGAGAAGAACGACGGCCAGAACTTCGCCCTCAAGGGCGCGGACGCGACGCAGTCAACCCTCACGACGATGTACGAGGGCCCGCTCCCCGGGCACAAGATCCCGATGAAGAAGGAAGGCGCCGTGATCCTCGGGGCCGGCGGCGACTGCTGTTACAGCAACAACAACGCGAGCGAAGGCACCTTCTACGAGGGTGCCATCGTGGCGGGCTATCCCGATACAGAGACCGACAACGCAATCCACGCTAATGTCGTGGAGGCGGGGTACGGCAATTAAGGACGCAGGCACCGAAATCCAAGAGCTCCACAGGAGCGTGCTCTCAGTGAAGAGGCGCTTCCTGGCGATGTACCGCAGGGCGAATGCGGGTCACATCGGCAGCTCGCTCTCTTGCGCGGAGATTCTCGTCTTCTTGAGACTCGGATGGATGCGGGAGCACGACAGCCTGATCCTTTCCAAGGGCCATGCTGCGGGGGCGCTCTACTCCCTACTCGCCGAGGTAGGGCGCCTGACTCCCGCTCAGATCGAATCGTTCTACCAGGAAGGAACGCACCTCCCTGCGCTACCACCAGTGAACGCCATCGA
Source organism: Polyangiaceae bacterium (assembly GCA_050289625.1). Taxonomy (GTDB): domain Bacteria; phylum Myxococcota_A; class Polyangia; order Polyangiales; family Polyangiaceae; genus NIC37A-2. Next base: position 20,580 of record JBNKGC010000026.1, read on the forward strand.
GGACATCCCGTTCGCGACGGGCAGCCTCGGCTACGGGCTTTCCTTGAGCGCGGGGATGGCCCTCGCCGCAAAGTTCGAAGGGTCGGACCGACGCATCTTCTGCGTGACCTCGGATGGAGAACTGAACGAGGGAAGCGTCTGGGAAGCGGCTCTTTTCGTGCGGCATCACCATCTCGACAACGTGGTCTGGGTCATCGATCGCAATGGGATCCAGGCCATCGGTCGGACGGAGGAAGTCCTCGGGCTAGAACCGCTCGATGAAAAGCTCCGTGCCTTTGGTTTTCACGTTGTCATCGCCGACGGGCACGACTTCGTGTCCCTGCGCTCGGCACGACAAGAGTGCTCCCGCGCGAGCGCTGCAGGCAGCGGCCCGGTCGTCATCATCGCGAGCACCTTAAAGGGTCACGGCATCGACTCGTTCCAAGATACCGTCGACTCCCACTATCTCCCCATGGACGAGGCCCAGTACGAGCGAGCGCTGGAGGAGGTGACGCGGGCCCACGAGCGCCTCGCCGGGGGGCGTCGGGATGCGGAGTGAATTCATGCAGGCCATGGTCGCCCTGTTCGAACGGCGAAACGACCTCGTGTTCATCACTGCCGACCTGGGCTACAGGGCGGTCGAGGGCGTTGCCGAGACGTTCGGGGACCGCTTCATCAACGCCGGCGTGGCCGAACAGAACGCTGTTTCGCTGGCTGCCGGTTTGGCGCGCGCAGGTCAACTGCCCTGGGTCTACAGCATGGCAGTCTTCGTTACGCTGCGTCCCTTCGCGCAGATCCGCGACAACGTGTGCCTGCACCGGCTCCCGGTGAAGCTGGTGGGCAATGGCGGCGGCTACGGATACGGTATCATGGGTGCGACCCATCACTGTCTCGAGGACGTGGCCGTGATGCGCGCTCTGCCTCCCATGCGGGTGTACGTTCCCCTGGTGGCGAGGGATCTGCCCGAAGTCGTGGAGTGTATGGCGAAGGATCCGCTTCCCAACTACTTGCGATTGAACGAATCCTCGGACCGTCTAGGGGACGTTGCCGGGTTTGCCGCGTGGAGAAAACTCAAACCGGGCAAGAGCTGCGTGGTCGTCACGATGGGACCCGTCGTCGAGAACCTGTACGAGATGGGGGCGCCGGACGTTCTCGACGAGCTCGAAATCTGGAGTGTGGGCGTGTTCCCGATGGAAGGGATCCCTGCGGAGCTTGCCAAGAGCATCGCGGAAAAGGGTCGTTTGATCACGATCGAGGAGCACTACCGGACAGGTGGACTCGGCGAGGCACTCGGTAGCCTACTTCTCACTTCGGGAGTGAGCCCTCGAGCGATGCTGTGTCTGTGTGCGGAAGGGTACCCCTCGGGACGCTACGGGAGTCAGCGCTTTCACCAGGAAGAATCCGGCCTCAGAGGAGCGAAGCTCTGCGCGCGCATCGAGGACTGGGTCCGTGCCTGAGCCGCTGCTTTCGGCGGTGGTGACTTGCTACAAGGACGAGCAGGCGCTCGTGCCGATGCGCGATCGCCTGACCCGGGCGTTTCGCTCCCTCGGCGTGCGTTACGAGATCATCTTCGTCAACGATGGCAGTCCCGACGATTCGGATGCGGTGCTCCAGGATCTGGCCTCGCGGGACGAGCACGTGCTCGCCATCGAACACTCGCGAAACTTCGGGTCGCAGAGCGCTTTTCTGAGCGGAATGGAGGTGTCACAGGGCGACGCCGTCATCTTGCTCGACGGTGACTTGCAGGACCCGCCCGAGTTGATCGCGGAGTTCTATCGCAAGTGGAAGGATGGCTACGACGTCGTCTATGGCTGCAGAGGAAAGCGAGAGGGGTCCTTCCTGCTTGCGCTCTTTGCTCGCCTTTTCTACCGCGCGTTCCGCTCCCTGTCCGAGGTGCCGATGCCGCTCGATGCAGGCGACTTTGCCTTGATGGACAGGAAAGTCGTCGAGCATTTGCTTGCTCTTCCGGAGACCGATCAGTTTCTGCGCGGCCTCCGTGCTTGGGTCGGCTTCCGTCAAACGGGCGTAGAGTACGTGCGCCCCGAGCGGGCATTCGGGCGCTCGACGCACAGCACGTTGAAGAACGTGTGGTGGGCGAAGAAGGGGATCTTTTCGTTCTCGTTCTGGCCCATCGAGCTGCTCGGGTACTCGGCCTTCGTCATGACGGTGCTCTCCGGGTGCGCACTCGGCTACCTGGTTGTAGACGCTGCGATGCGGCCGGAGGTGACACTCGGCCTTCCGGCGCTATTCGCCCTGGTGGCATTTTTCGGGAGCCTTCAGCTCTTGGCCACCGCCCTGCTCGGCGAATACGTCATCAAGATCCTCGAGGAATCCAAGCGCCGTCCACGATTCATCCGGAAAGCGATCCGCAAGGGAAGCGAGCATTTGGTGTCGCAGGCGGAGATCGACGAGTTCCTCGAGGGACGAGGACGTGAGCCAGCGTCGCAGCGGCGGCCCCGAGTCGAGCCTCTGGAAGGCAATGGAAGCTGAACGCGTGCTGATCACTGGGACGACGTCCGGCTTGGGACGCGCCCTGCTCGAACACTATGCAAAAAAGGGTGCGCGCGTCGTCGCGGTCAATCGCCGCCGCGTGCCTGAGCTCGAGCTCGAATATCCGGACACGCGATTCGAGTGCGTGGACGTTCGCGATGCTCCCGCCGTGGAGGCACTCGTGGATCGACTCCAGGAATCGGGCGAGTTGTGCGACGTGTTCTTTCTCAATGCAGGGATCAATCGCGTCGACAACGACGAGACGTTCGACTTGTCCGCATACAAGGAAGTCTTGGAGACAAACCTCTATGGGCCGCTCCATTTCGTCGCACCGTTGACGCGCCTCCCTCGCCGAGAAGGCCCGCGGCACCTCGTCGCGATCAGCTCCCTGGCGTGCTCCGTCGGCAACCCCTATGGCGTCGGGTACCACACCAGCAAACGAGCCCTCACTGCATGCTTCGACGTCTGGGCGGACATGTATGCCGGAACGGATTTGGTCTTCCAACAGGTCATCTTGGGTCCGATCCCGACGAGCACGATGACCATGGCCGCGCGGTTTCCGGGTTGGATGGTGGCGGTGCGTGACGCCTTCTCGGGTTCGCTCGTGGGCACCGCGCGCCGGATCGCGCGGTTCGCAACCACCGAAAAAAAGAGGCTCGTCACGCCCCGTCGAGCCGTGCCTCTCTACGCGGGCATGTGGTTCGGTCGGACCCTGATCCCCGGCTTCTTTCGAGGCAGAAAAACGCTCGACGGCGCGCCCCGCCGTGGCTGACACACGATGAAAGACCAGGTCAAGAAGATCATCCCGGCCGCGCTGGCGCGCATGACCGTCACTTACAGCAAGGCAGACCTGGTGGCCGTGGCGCTTCTCGGTGGTTTGGTTTCCGTTTGGGCCGCCCTCGCCGACGGTGGATTTTCAGTGCGAGTGCTCCTCGCCAGCGAGGCACTGTTCTTCTCGTTGTACCTCGTCGGCTCCTTGTTTGCGGGCGCTTCCTGCTTGGCGCGGGGGGTCTTGTTCAAGCTTCCGCTTCGGCTTTTGGTCGGATACGCGGTCGTCAACACGGCACTCCTCGTTCTCGCGTGGCTCTCGCCACTGGGGATGGTCCCGAACTTCGGGATCATCGCAGCGCTCGCGATCGCGATGCTGTCGTTGGTCAAGAAGCGAGAAGAGGTTCGGGCTCACCCTGGAAGCCTGTGGGCCCTCGGCCTCTGTGCCGTGGCCACCACCTTGTGGTGCCGGGACTCGCTCGACCCGATCATCGAGCAGCAGGGAGTAGTGACCTTCAAGCCCTGGATCGACGGGTTTTACCACGCGGTGCACATCCGCATCTTTGCTGAAAGTCACGGAGCAGCGACCATCGAAGACTTTCGGATGACCGGAGTACCCGCGCGCCTCTACCACTACGGCGTGTACATGCTTCCGGCCGTCGTCAAACAGGCCTCCGCGGTGCACTCGTACAGCGTTTTTGCGGGAGTCCTCCTGCCGGTTGGCGTCCTCTTCACCGGTCTGGCCGCGTACTCGCTTTTCGCCGCGCTCTTTGGATCGTGGCCTGGCTTCGCGGCGGCTGCGCTGCTTCTCGTGTTTCCCGACGGATCGCAGCAGGGCCTGCAAAACCCGTTCATGTCCTACCATTGGCTCACTCAGATCTCGCCCAGCGCGACGTACGGCCTTTCGTTGCTCGCCGTCGCGTGGCTCTTCGTTCTCCGCGGTACGCTGCGCGGAAGCAGAACGCAGCTCGTGGCAGGTTGGTGCTTCGCTGGCGTCTTGGCCGCGTACAAGCTGCACTACGTCATCGCGAGTGCGCTCCTTTTGCTGCTCGTCCCTGCGCTCTTCTTCCAAGCACGTCTCGGCATGCGGAGACGCGCGGCGTGGGTCGCCGCTGCGTGCGCGTTTTATGCAACGGCGCTCGCTGTCGGGCAAATGGTGCCGGGCGTGCCCGTCATTCGATTCGACGGGTCCGGCATCGGGGAGATCCTGCACTTGGTGTCGAGCTTCGCCGTTCCGGGAGGCTTGCGTGACTTCCTGGAGGGGCACGTCGGAAGGGAGGCTTCGGCTTTCGCGAATCTGTTCTGGGGGATTCCTTACGTACTTTTGGCCGCCCTGGGCGTCGTGCTGCCGCTGCTGCTCCTGTTGCTCGTCGTTTCGAAGAAGCGGATGCCCCTCGTCGTCTGGGTGTTCCCTTGCCTACTGGTCGTGAATTTTCTGGCGATGTTCTTTGGGCTGGCGCTCGACTTCGACAGCAGCACACCCGACGAGCTTTCGCATCGACCGGTGATGATCGTGTATTTTTTCGTCGTCGGCTGGGTCGGAGGCACGCTCGGATCAATCTTGATTGCGTCGCATCGCCTCCAGCGCATCGGCCCGGCGCTCCTGGTCGGCGTCGCGACGCTGCTCCTCGCCGTGCCAGCCTCATTGGGGGAGGGAGTGCAGCTCATGTGGGTGATGCCGAAAATCTCTCCCGTTCGGCTCCCCGCCTCGCTGGTGCGCGTCGCGGAATACCTGCGCGAGCACGGAGACCCCGAGGATGTGTTCCAAGACTCACAGTTCGATCGCATTTATGCGTTCGCCGCTCTGTCGGAGCGGCGAACCTTCGTCGCGCACACGCTGACGCTCATGCCATACCGCGGCGAGATGGTTGCGACTCGCTCTCAAGCGGTCAATCGTCTGATGCGGCTCGATAATCCCAAGTTGGTCGCCGCGACGGCGCGCGTCTTCGGCATTCGCTGGTTCATCCGTCAGCAGGGAAACCTCGTGCGTTGGCCACCCGCGGTTCGGGACGCACCTGTCTTCGAACAGGGTGGTTTTAGCGTGTACGATTTCGAAGCGATGGGCGCCGCCGCGCGTTCGCACCGGCCCTGAGCCACGAGCTTTCGCGGAAGCGCTTGCGTCGATCGCGGTCCGGCGTCTTCGTGGTCGACGAGTTCCTGCGTGGATCGAGTCGGTTCAGTGCGCCACGCGGGAGATGCGAACGAGGACGTCCGCGTCGTTCTGGAACTCGAACACGGACTCGAGGCTTCGATCGGACCAGAAGTCGAAACCGGAAAGCGGTTCGCCCGTGGAGAGCTCGACGTGCTGGACCAGGTAGATGTCCTGAAAGAGACGTCGATCGAGCGCCGTGAAGAGATACGGGTCGTTTTTCGCGGCGTCGAAGCTCATCGCTCCGTAGCCCATGATGGTGAAATGACCCGGCCGCTCGGCGACAACCAAGATGCTCTTGCTGGGTAAACCCTCGAAAAACCGCCAAGTGCTCGCGTTTTCGCGCGTCTCGGTCAAGCGTTGCATCATGCGAGCTTCCGATGCGACGGGGACTTGCGACACCACATATCCGAGCGTGAGGAGCACGGGAGTGAGGGGCGGCGTACGGCGGAAAGCGCGGGCGAGCGCGGCGGCGGCCGCAAGAGAAAGAAACGCATCGATGGGCAGAACGAGGCGGGCCGCCGAAGGATACTGGGCGCGGCCCCAAACGTAGGTGAACACGATCACCACCTGCACGGTCATCCAGGCGACGACGAATCCCGCAAAGCGCAGGTCCGGATCTTCGAGGCCGTCTCGACGGAATTGGCGGACCATCCACCGGAGCCCGAAGAAGCACCCGACGAGCCCGAGAGCGATGACGATCGCCGAGTGGGCCGGATACGAGCCTTTCGGGTTGAGCAGCGGGAGGAAATACTCGCGCGTGTTGTTGACGAAGTTATCGAAACTGAACGTCACCACCCCGGCTTCCTGCTTGGGCACGTTCCCTCGGAGCAGCGACTGCCAAATGCGCGGCAACAAGAAGACCGGGGTGAGCGCATAGACGAGCGCGTAGGGGCGCAACTTGCTCCAGGTCACCATCCGAAAGGCCAGGAGCAGAGCGATCACCGGGAGGAAGAACAGCGCAGACTCGTAACGAACGCCTGCGAACATGCACAGGTTCATCCAAAGGACCGCGAGCTTGTCGGCGCTCTCGGTGCGCAGGAAATCGAGCGCGCTCTTGACGACCAAAAGCCCGAAGAACAGCGCGAGAAAGTCGAAACCTCCCGAGCGCACGGAGACCAGCAGGATGGGGTGCGCGACGACGAGCAGGGAGCCGAGCACGCCGAGAAGCTCGCCCCCCAAGCTCTTGCCCAATCGGTAGACGACGAGCAAAAACGCCGGGAGCAGCAGCAAGTTCAGGTGAAACGCATTTGCATATTGGTAGCCGACGAGCGCGTGCACCAGACTCACCAAGAAGGGAAACAGCGCCGGTCGCTGATCGATGGCCACATCGATGTCGAAGTAGGTTCCGTAGTAGTACTTTCCCGAAACGGTGAAGGTGGGGGTCTTCGACGTAAACAGGTTTTTGGAAGTGCCCACCAGATTGGCTTCGTCCGAGAGTACCCGCAGGGCTGGGTCGACTGCGAACGCGGCAACTAGGGTGACGCTCGCGGCAATGAGCAGTCCGGGCCAGTTTTCCTTCGTCCAGGAGGTGACATTCACCCAGCGGACGTTGCGGGCACTCGTCAGATAGGTTCCCACCCAACAGAGGAGCGTGACGAGGAGAAAGTAGTAGCTGGCGTGGACGAAGAGTCGCTGGGCGAGTTCGTGGTCGTTCAGAGTGACGAGGAGTAGCGCCAACAGCGCGGTGGGGACTGCAGCGAGGGCGACGGTGTTCTTGGTTCGAAGCGAAGTCGTCAAGGGGAGGGTCTCTCGGGTTCCGAGGGAGCCTACAGCGAAAACCGAGGCGACGCCGAAGTGTGAACCTTGGTGCCGTCCAGTACGGCGGCAGCCTTGCAGCCCCCGGGTGAGATTTCGTGCAGCTCCCTCAAGCGATGCGCGCGACTCATCATGCGGGTATGGGATTCGCTTCAAGGGAGGTCATCGCTCGGAAGACGGTATCGCTCTTTGCATTGTTCGGTAGCTTGGCCTGCCATCCGTCGGACGACGCGCCGTCTCCCACGGGGAGTGACGGCGTGGGCGCAGCCTCTTCCTTGGGAAGCGGTGGTGTGAATGCTGCCGGGGGCCAGATTGGTGTCGGAGCCAGCGCCTCCGGGGGTACGGACGGCAGCGGGGGCAGTGCAAGCGTTCCGATGGGGATCTTCGTTGCGCCCTCGGGGAGTGATGACGCACCAGGCACCTTCGACGCGCCATTCAAGACGCTCGAGCGAGCTCGTGACGCCGTTCGGGCAATGAACTCCGACATGTCCGACGACATTTTCGTCTTTCTGCGGGGCGGTCGGTACGAGGTGAGCTCCACGATTGAGTTTGGCCCAGAGGATTCCGGAACCAACGGGTATCAGGTCATCTACGAAGCCTACGGCGACGAGCGTCCGCTCCTCACTGGGTCCGTCAGCGTCGACGGGTGGACACCGCACGAGGGGGGGATCTTCAAGGCAGCGCTGAGTCGTTCCACGAAGTTGCGCAACCTCTACGTGAATGACGCACGAGCCCGGATGGCCTCGAAGACGGTCCAAGCCCGAGGAGGGGAAGGGACGTATTCGGTCACCGCAGGACAGGCCGATTGGGCCTGGGAGAGCGGGAGCGAGAGCGATGGCGTGCGCTATCCGGCGAGTGACGTGCCCACCATCGCGCAAAACCAAGACGATCTCGAGATCGTGAACGGGACGACCTGGAACGAGAACATCGCCTGCGTGCGCGAGGTCACGACCACGGGCGACAGTCGGGCCCTGCTTCTCCAGCAGCCGTATGGGGCAATTGCCCAGCTGCCGGGATGGGGGGCGGGCTTCAGCACGACCGGTGCCCACACCCTATTCAACGCCTTCGAGTTTCTCGACGAACCGGGCGAGTTCTACTTCGACAAGACCTCGGGCACTCTCTACTACTACCCGCGCCCTGGCGAGGACATGGCGGAAGCCGAGGTCGAGGCGCCCGTTGTCGAAGTTCTCGTGGCGCTTGCGGGCGAATCCAACGACGAGCGTGTTCGGAACGTCACGTTTCGCGGAATCACCTTCGCAAACACGGATTACTTGCTGCGCAGTGTGGCTGGCTCGTGCGGTAAGGCCAGCGTTCAAGGTGCCACGACCTACGTCGCCTTTGGCAACGAGAACTGGCACCTGAGCCAGTACGAAATCGTCGACACGCTGCCGGCGGTGATCGATATCCGCAATGCCGAGGCGATCCGCCTGGAGCGCAACGTGATCAAGCACAGCGGCAGCGAGGGCATTTCGATGACCAACGACGTCGTGAATTCCGAGGTCATCGGCAATTACATTCATGACATCGCCGGTAGCGGTATCACCGTTGGTCACCCTCAGCACGTCTATCTCGACGACGGTGGACCACACGCGAAGTACTCGGCCGAGGTCGAAGGAATTTGCGTGGACAACACGATCCGAAACAACGTGCTCTACGACGTGAGCTCGGTTCGTGGATTTGGCGGACACGCGGGTGTCACAGCGTTTTTCGTCGAGGGGCTCGTCGTCGAGAACAACCACATCGAGACCACGGCCTACAACGGGATCAACCTCGGGTGGGGTTGGCGCAATTTCCAGGACTCGACCACCTGTAAGGACAACCGAATCGCGAGAAACCGACTCGTGGATACGCTGCACCGCCTCCACGACAGCGGTGCGATCTACACCTTGGGCCAGATGCCGGGCACGACCATCGACGAGAACTACGTGGTAGGGATCCCCGCGGCGACTTCGGGCCCGACGTACGGCCTGCACAACGACGAGGGCAGTGCCTACATCACAGAGGATGACAACGTGCTCAACATCAACCCCGGCGTCACGTACACGATTAACGCCGAAGACTTCGGCGAGAAACACCATCTCACCATCCGCGGGACCTATGCGACCGTGAGCAAGATGGGCATCGACCCGCCCGACAGCGAGATCGAGCCGCCGATAGCAGTCCCCGACAACGTGTGGCCCCGAGAACAGTACGAAACCTGCGTCGCATCCGGTGTCGAGGACGAGTACATGGACCTGCTGTCCCCCAATCTGATTGCGATCGCCGACTACGTGTTCCCGGCGTCCGTCTTCGTGGCTCCCAGCGGGCAGCTCGTGATCAGGAGCACGGGTGAGCCGACGAATGCCATATGGATCGCTCCAGAGGGGAGCGTCAACTTCGAAGAGGGCCTCTCGGCCACGATGGCCCCGGGTGACAGCACGACGATTTCCGTGCCGGAGAGCCTTGGCACGTATCGCGTGCACGTTCTCGACGCGACGGGGCAAAAGCTCGGTGAATCCGCAGCGTTGGTGAGGGTGCAATGACACGAACAGTACGCTTTCGAACTTCGACTTCGTTCATCGCTTCGGCGTTGGCATTGTTTTCCGCCACCACGGTTTCGGCGGCATCCCTCGAGCGGGTGGACGATTGGGGGGCAGACGGCGTTCCCGCGACGGTCAACATGTATCTCTACGTGCCCGACACCGTGGCGGTTTCGGCGCCGGTCTTGGTGCTTGCGCACTACTGCGGCGGGAGTGCATCGGCGGTGTTTGGACAGGCACGAGGCGGTGGCCTCGTTGCTGCGGCAGATCAGTACGGGTTCATCATGGTGGTGCCGCAGGCGTCGAACGCCGATGGCAGCGGCAGATGTTGGGACGTCGGGTCGTCGGCAGCTTTGACGCGGAATGGCGGGGGAGACACGGAGGCCATCGCCCAGATGGTCGAGTACACTCTCCAGGAGTTCGACGCGAACCCCGATCGCGTTTACGTGACCGGTGACTCGTCCGGGGGGATGATGACTCAGGCGTTGCTCGCGCTTTATCCCGATGTCTTCAAGGCCGGCTCTGCCCTCGCGGGCGTGCCCGCGGGGTGCTGGGCAGCCAGCAATCCCGGAGGTGGCTGGAGTGGTCCGTGCGCCGGCGGTACCGTGTCCCACACTCCGGAAGAATGGGGCGACATCGCTCGAGGCATGTACTCCGAATACACGGGGCAGCGTCCTCGCGTGCAGCTGTTCCACGGCGATGCGGACGACATCATCGACTCTCGAAATCACCTCGAGGCGATCAAGCAGTGGACCAACGTGTTGGGGCTTGGCGAGGCCCCGACGTCGACCGACACGGTAACGCTCGGTAGCCACCAAGGGACACGCCAACGCTGGGAGGATGACTGCGGCTACGTTGCACTCGACGCGTTCACGTCACTCGGCGGTGATCACGGGCCGTCCGACGCTTTGTTCCTTGCCGAATACCTCGTCCCCTTCTTCGGACTCAATGATACCGGCGCGGTCGATCCTCAGCTTTCTCAGTGCGGGGATTCGGCAAGCGGTGGCACGGGCGGCATGGGAGCTGGTGGCATAGGAGCTGGTGGCACGGGCGGCATGGCAGATGGCGGCTCCGGCGGAGCGGGAGGTTCGGCGGGCGGAAGCGCGTCCGTGGGAGGCACGCAAAGCTCGGGCGGCGGCGCGCCGAGCACCGGAGGGGTCTCCGGTGCGGTGGACAATCCGAATGACGCCGCCCCCTCGACTTCCTCGAACTCGAGCGGGGGCTGTAGCGTCACGGGTGGCGTGCGATCCACGTTCTCGCCATGGTTGGTGCTCGTTTCATTACTCCTCCTTGGCGCGAGGCGCGTCACTGCCAGCTGGCCTCGATTCCGACGCTGGGGATCGTGATCGGGGCCTGCCCGGAATCAGCGCAGCCATCCGGGTTATCGGCGATGATCCACGTGCATGCTGCCAGTCTGCGGCGGGTAGCCAGTCGTGAGGCTTGGCGCGCGCGTCTCGGCGTGCTCGGCGCGCACTGAGGTGCTGCCTCTCTTCTCGACGTGTCGTTCGTGCTCGATCAGGTCGGCAAGGGGCCACCGCGGTGGGGGCAATCAGCGGAAGTGGTCACTGGTGGACGTGGTAAGCGTTTTGGAAGCACGGTGGAGCCCCGGGGGGCGCTATTATCCGCTCATGAAACACTTTGCATCGGTCCTGCTTTTGGTCCTTCCTGCCTGCGGAGGGACGGATGAGGACGCGCCGGACACGGGAGCCACGACGAGTGATGGGGGCGCGCCGAGCGGAGGCACCGCGGGAACGGGGGGTGAGACTTTTCCCGAAGGGGGGGCCTCTTCGGCGGGTGCTACTTCCTCCGCGGGGGAGGCAGGTACGACCGGCAATCCGACAATTGGCTGCAGCGGTCCCATCGTCGCGTCATGCAGTACCGCGACCGTTTGCTCCGACTACCACGGGGGTGGCTATACGGCGGACTACGTCACCACAATCTGCGACGGTGCCAGCGGTACGTTGAAAGTCGGAGAAGGTTGCGATCGAAGCGGCTGGGCGAGCGGTTGCGTGCAGGACATCGCCGAGGAGAATCGCTGCAAGGTTGCCTGGCGAGCAGAATCTCTGGAAGAGCACGAATCGCTGTGCGCTTGGTATGTGATCCCCGCCGAGTGAGGCCGGTGGAGTTCGGGCTGGGGCCACCGCCGGTATCTTAACGGACCAGGACGCCCGCCGATCTTGAGTTTTGGCTTCGTTTTCCCTGCGCTCCGGTGCTCAACTACCCACGTACGTTCCGCTCCGGTGCTCGCGAAAGCCTCGCCAAAACTCAAGCTTGACGGGCGCGCTCGCGCTTGAGGTATCGGGGATCGGGCTGGGGCACGCTGTGCGCTCCGAACGTGTCGACGCTTCAATGCCCGAACGCGCGAAAGGGAGTGGGAAGCAGAAAGTTCGATGACCTGCGGAAGGAGCGCTCGTGGTCACTTGGTGCACGGCTCTTCGCCTGCCACCAGAACGCCGTTTCTGTAGACGGTCAACCGTGAAAAATCGGCGTAAGGGATGTCCTTGCCTGCATTCACCGTCGCTGACTCATCAAAGGAGTAGTCGTTGTCCTGAAGCAGGATCTGCCGCAGGTCGGCATTGGCATCCTTCGCTTCGTAGTAGCCCATGCGCATTTCCAAGTTGCCGCCCCTGGGCAGGATCTCTTCGTTCGGCCAGGTGATGCTCAAGTAGTACGTCGCCTTCGGTGAAGGCGCAGCTAGCTTCACGCGTTGCATCGAAGTGGCATCCGGGTCCTCACAGAAATCGACGCTCGTGCTGGTGGAGGTCGAGTAGTGGCAATCAAACACGGGCTCACCCTGTGCTTCGCTGGTGAAGAAGTAGCGTACCTCGAGTTCAGATAGCGGAATCGGTAGGTCGGTTTCGTTGATCACGCGAAAATACGGCTGAATTTCGTTCGTCGTGACCCTTGTGATGTTGGGGTAAAATTGCATCCTGAGGGAACTGGTCCCTATCGGACAGCTTGGTGGAACCGAAGGTCCTCCACCTCCCGCACCACCTCCCGCAGCGCCGCCGAGGGTCGAGGGCCCCCCCGCGTCTACAGGAGACGAGCCTCCGTCTCCTTCGTCGAGTACCTCCGGGGAAGAGGTTCCCCCCTCCCCCAGAGTGGAGTCGTCTTTCAGCGTGAAGGCAGGCTGTCGCGTGCACGAGCTACACGCGCCCCAGCACGACAGGATCAACCAGAGAGCGCGACGTTTTTTTAAGAAATACCGGACCATTCCGACCGTGAAGAATGAAGCAAGGAGTGGATGCAAACGTAGGGTAAGCACTCGGACCTTGAGCACTTGGGATCACAGCGGTGACCAGGTGCACTGATTGGCTACGGGAGGCCACTCTTCCGCACCTGCCGCTCATGTTTTCTGCGATCACCGCAAGCGGCCATCGCTATAGGGTCATTCTTGACCCTGGTCGAGGTCAGGAAGCTAGGCAAGTCCAGTTTTAAGGGTTTGGGAATTTCAAGGGCGAATCTTCCATGCCAATGGCCGTTGCGCACGAGCATCGACGTGACTTGAGCAGCGCCTGATACGCCGCTGTTTGGCGAAGCTAGAATTTGGTACTGCTGACCGATGCCGCGCATCGTTACCCGCGCCCTTCGCCGCGCCTGCGGGACACATCACCGCAAGGGGACGGGGAGCTCTCACTGAGCCGGCGCTACGGTCTTATTGACGACGTGACGACTCGTGCCGTCGTCGACTGTGCGCGTGTGCATGAGCGGCGGAGTTTCCAGAGCTTGCTCCCGGGCCCTTTGGTCGAGCGCGATGGCTACGGTCCGTGTTCCTGGTGGGGAATCAAGGGCGGTAGAGCGTGCTAGTTGTAGCGAGTGCTCGGCCCACCACGTCCGCGCCGCTTGCGCCGTCCAAGAACCGTAGTCTTGGCACGCCATGACCATTTCTCGCAGTTCCGCCGCCGAAGCCGGGCGATCCGTTGGAGACTTCGCCAAACATGAAAGGATGAGGGTCTCGGCATCGGCGGCGATAGGCTCGCCCCGGCGTTCGCCGAGCCCTTGGGGCGTGCTGTGCATGTGGTGTCCGAGGACCTCGATGAGCGTAACCCCTTCGAACACGTGGCGCCCCGTGAGCAGAAAGTAGCCCACCGCCCCGAGGGCGTACAGATCGCTCGATTCGCTCGCGGTTTCGGGAGACCGCGTCACTTCGGGCGCTAGATAGAGAGGCGTGCCGATGACCGCATCCGGCTGAGTGATCTCTGCTTCGCGGCTCTCGGCGAGGTCCTTCACCAACCCGAAGTCGACCAACTTCGCTACGTCGGGTTCCCCGCCGCGCTGGCACAGAATCACGTTGCTTGGTTTGATGTCCCGGTGGATGAGCCCAACCCCGTGCGCCTCTTCCAGAGCACCGGCGAGCTCTGCGAGAACCTTGAGTGCCCGACCGGTGGGCATCGGACCGCCAACAGTGATGATTCGCTCGAGATCCGCTCCCTCGAGATACTCCATCGCGTAGTAGAAGAGGCCGTCCGGCGTGCGTCCGTAGTCGAACACCGTCACGGTGTTTGGATGCGTGAGCCGGGCGGTGAGGCGCACTTCCTGCTCGAACCGCCTCAAGTTCGCTTCTCCAGCCTTGTCCGGTGACAGGAGCTTGATGGCGGTGTCCCTTCGAAGGAGTGCGTGGTGCGCTTTGTAGACCACGCCCATGCCGCCTTCGCCAATCTTCTCCTGCAAGCTGTACTGCCCCAAGCGGCGTGCCTCACGCACTTCGCGGCGCAGCCCATGGACGATCCCCGTGATCATCGAGCACACGAACGCAGTGACGGCCCAATAGATGCTTCCACCCGCGACACTGATGATCATCTCTCGCGGTCCCAGATCCGTCAGGAAACGAGAGGTGGGCTCGAGGGGACCGACCCCGAACGTGCTGATGAAGATGACGGGGAGCCCGATGAGGAGCGTCACGCGCATCGTGCGAGCTCGGCTCGATGGGACGATCGCGGCCCGCAGCGCAACGGTCAGGATGGCGATCATCATGACGTTGAACATGCTGAAGACCTGCGCCAGTCCCAACAGCCCGGAAGTCAACTGCTCGACCTGGCTCCCGGTGAGCTGGGGCACCAGGCCCGCGAGACCGCGCCGATGGGCAACGCTGAGGATGACGATGTATGAGAAAAGTGTCGCCTCGGAAGTGAGCTGCAGCACCCGGGGCGAGTCGTTGGTGCGCTTGGCGAACTGCCAGAAGGCGACACAAATGAGTGTGTTGACGACACTGAGACCAGTCGTGTGGGCTCGCCCAGCAAGCATACAGTTCAGATCGAGGGTCAACATGACGACCGAGACGACGCTGAGCGCCTTGCCGAACAAAACCATCCGGCCGCGGAAGTACGCTTTCTCGTCCTCGGTCATCGGGTCCGACGCTGTGGCCATGCTCCCACCTATAGCGGTCGCCCGGCTGAACCGCATTGTCGGGCTGAATTGCACTGAGATCCCGGCGGAAAATGCGCCGGGATCTCCACGCGCAGCGGTTTGGGGTGGGACCCGGTGCGCAGCGGAAGGTCAAGGTCTCTGCAGAGACCCTGAAAAACAAGGGCTAGCCGGCGATACGAGGGCTCCGGAAGCCCGTTTCGCACCGAGATCGAGCTACGCTCGACGAGCCGAGATGCCGAGGCGTCGCATCCGTCGATAGAGGGACTGTCGGCTCACGCCGAGGCTTTTGGCGGCGTCGGTGACGACGTGGTTGGCCTCCTCGAGGGCGAGCAGGAGGGTCTCTCGCTCCGCAGCCTCGAAGCTACTTCGATCGAGCGGCGCGGTGGAAGGTGGTCCATGATGCGACCCGCTCAGGGTATCCCCGTCCAGGGCCAGGTCCTCGGCTTCGATCTGGGCTCCGTCGCACATCAAGAGTGCACGTCGCACCCGATTGTGCAGCTCGCGTACGTTGCCCGGCCAAGAGTAGCTGAGCATCGTTCTTGCGCAGGCATCCGAGAAAATGAGCCCCGCCTCCTGGCCGGCTGCCTGAAAGCGGTCGTCGATGAAGTGTCGGGCAAGAGGGATGATGTCCTCCGGTCGTTGTCGAAGCGCGGGCACGTGGAGCTCGATCACTGCGAGGCGGTAGTAGAGGTCCTCTCGAAAGGTTCCCGCCTCGATTGCCCGTTTCAGATCCGCGTTCGTCGCCGCGATCACTCGGACGTCGACTCGCCTGGTCTCGTTGGAGCCCAGGCGTTCGAATTCACCGCTCTCCAGAGCACGCAACAGCTTCGCTTGGCTTTCCAATGACAGATTGCCGAGTTCGTCGAGGAAGAGCGTGCCCCCGTGTGCCTCTTCGAACCGTCCGATTCGTCGCCCTTTGGCCCCCGTGAACGCCCCTGCTTCGGCTCCGAAGAGCTCTGCGCTGAAGAGCTCGTCCGGCAGGCTGCCCACGTTGACCTTGATGAACTTCTTGTCACTGCGGCGCGAGTTGGCATGCACGATCTCGGCGATTTTCTCCTTCCCTGCGCCACTTTCGCCCATGATCAGCGTGGAAATGTCGGCGCCTCCGACTTTGACCGCCAGGCGAACCAAGGCCTTCATTCGGGCACTTTCGAAGACCAAGCCGCAGAGTTTCACATCGGAGCTTGGCCCCTCCGCGTGGGATCGCTCTAGCTTTCGAGCTCGCAGGAGATTCCTGGCTTTGGCTAGGAGCTCCGCATCGCTCCAGGGCTTTTCGAGATAGTCGTCGGCCCCCTCTTTCACGAGAGACACCGCGGTCTTCACCGAGCCCCACGCTGTCATCAGGATTACCGGCATCTCCGGATCCACTGCGCGGATGGCTCGGAACAACTCGACCCCTTCCTCACCGCTGGTGGTGGACCGCGAGAAGTTCATGTCCTGAACGACGAGCCCCACGCCTCCTCGTTCGACGATCGTCAGAGCCTGAGCTGGACCGGTGGCGCGTTCGGTCTCGATCCCTCGAAGCTCGAAAAGCAACTCGAGAGCGTCGAGGACATGAGGCTGATCGTCGACGAGGAGGACTTTACTCATGCGAGCTGTCACCGTACCAAGCCTCCAGCGAAGTTCCCGGCGAAAAACTCGCCGGGAACTTCCCGCGAAGCGGTTTTGGGGCGCCTCGCTGCGCAGCGGCGAGGCGGGTCTTTGTCAAAGACCCCAGAAAAATTGCTAGTTCGGCGACACTGGCCCCTACCCCGAGCGTCGCGCGCCCTCACCCCTTGCGGGTGCGCGACGCTCGAAGCGCCATTTCGCGCCGGGATCTAGCGTAGCCAACAAGCGGGAGACCGGGTCGTCTTGCCTACATCGGGATCCCGTGCTCCCCACGACGACCTCGAGGTGATGGTCGTTTCGGCGACGTCACTGCCGTGCTCCACTGCCATGCCCCGCCGCCATGCCCGCCGCCATGCCCGCCGCAATACTAGCGAACATGACTTCGGTCCCTAGCGTCCCCGTGGTTCTGGCTCTGCTTGTGATGGGCGCGCTATGCGGAGGAGGCCTCGTCGCTCTTTACCCGAGTTTTCGCTCGAAGTTCTGCCGGAGGAATCAAGAACCCGACGAAGTGCCCCTGGGAGTCCTCCACGAGCACACGCCAATCGCCCTCTTGCTTTATGCGGATGCGGGAATGATTCGATTTGCCAACCGCCGCGCCGAAGAGTTGCTCTTCGACGGCGAGAAGCTTCAGGGGGAGAACCTTCTCAAGCTACTCGATGCCGCCCCGGCCGTCGTGCGCGAGGCCATGCTCGCCGAGGGGGACTCCCTGTTCAGTTTGTACGACGGCGAAGAGCAGTCGTTTCAAATGCTGAGGCAGAACTTGATCTTGGACGGACAACCCCACGTGCTCCTGTCCGTGAATCCCCTCACGCGTGAGCTTTCACGCAGGGAAGTTGCGGCGCTCAAGAAGGTCATTCGGGTTATCAGCCACGAGTTGAACAACTCCCTCGCGACCATGTCCTCTCTGCTCGAATCGGCTCGCCTGATCGTCGAAACCCCCGACCAAGCAGGCCGGCTACCCCGGGTTCTGTCGGGTCTCGAGGGGCGTGCGGAACACCTGAAAAACTTCCTGGGACAGTATGCGGCTCTCGCGCGCTTGCCCCAGCCCCGCGTGGCGGAGTTGTCGTGGCGGCCCTTCTTGGATCGCATGCGCCAGATGTTTCCCGAAGCGCGCTTCAGTCCCCCCCCCAGCACAACGGTATGGTTTGACGAAACCCAGATCGAGCAACTCCTCATCAACCTCATGAAGAACGCCAACGAGGCGGGCGGTGATGCGGGCGACGTCGAACTCCTCATTCGTGAGGTCGACGACGAACTCCATCTCGGAGTGCTGGACCGAGGTCACGGCTTCAGCGATGAAGCGTTGGAGCAGGGGCTCTTGCCCTTCTATTCGACAAAACAGGGAGGGAGCGGCTTGGGTCTGGCCCTGTGTCGAGAGATTGCCGAAGGGCACGGAGGTACCCTACGGATCAAGCGTCGAGCTGGAGGGGGGAGCGCCGTCTATTGCGTTCTACCCTTGCGTCACGATTCTGGGCGCCCCGTGGTTCGAGGCACTTTGTCGCTCACTCGCGCATAGCAGGTTGGGCCTACCGGTCACGCAGCGCCGCGAGCATACTCGCCCAGCCGGACTGCGACCGTGCGCGTACTCACAGTGTGTGCATCGCCCGTGCGGACCTCAGAGGGGTTGCCGGACTGTGTGTCCCACCCATTTTCGCGCGTCTTCTCGCGTCCACGAGCCGAAATCTCGGCACGCCTCCAGGCGCTTGAGGCCTTCGCGGCTGTTTCGCTGTGTGGCGCGCAGCCGCCCCGTGTACGCCACGCGTCCGAAATCCGGACGCGTAGTCGTGTCCGGATACCGGACACGATCGCGGCCAACGGTGAACTCCACGCATGACTCGAGGAGAACGAAGCGTCTGGCGCATTCAGCGTTCGTTGGCACGCACTGTGCTCTGTGGGCTGCGTCATGTCAGTTGCGGTGCGCCTCGGACGTTCACGACCCTTTGCTGGGGTTGTTGCGAGCCTCGTTTTTTGTCAGTTCTTTGTTGCTCGCGTCAGTCAGGCAGAAGACGCGTCGTCGAGCGCCAGCGTTGTCCCCGATCGCCCACGGTCCTCCGCGGGTGAACCCACGGGGCGAGGGGGAGAGCCGACAGGCGAAGCAGCTGCGCTGGCCGAGACCGAATCGGACGAGTTCTTCGCGGAAGACGAAGAGCTGGAGTTCGAAGCCGTGGCGGAAGTCGAGGCGCCCCCCCGTGAGCCCACGAAGCGCACGCTCGACCAAGAGCAGCTCACCGTCGTTCCGGGTACGCGCGGTGATGCCCTGCGCGCGGTCGAAGTCATGCCTGGCGTCAGCCGCACCGCATTCGGTGACAACGCAGGGCCGCCGCTCTTGCGGGGCAGTCCTTCGGGAGAAAGCATCGTGCTCCTGGACGGCGCGCAAGTCCCGCTGCTCTACCACTTCGGAGGACTGACCTCGTTCTTCAATTCGCACCTGCTCGAAAGCGTCGAGCTGTACCCTGGAAACTACTCCGCGCGCTTCGGACGGGCAGCAGGGGGAGTGGTGGAAGCGCGCGTCCGTGATCCGCGAAGCGACGGCTTCCACGCGACTTTGGAACTGAGTGCCCTCGATAGCTTTGCACTCGTCGAGTCACCTCTGAGCGACAGCGGAGATACGTCTTTGGCTCTTGCAGCACGCCGCAGCAACGTCGACCCGTTCTTCGAGGCAGCCCTGTCCGAAGACTCGGCGACCGTCGTGGCCGCCCCAGTCTACTACGATTACCAGGCGATCCTGGCGCACCGATGGAGCGAAGCGAACAAGATCCGAGCGCTGTTCTTCGGTAGCGCCGATCGGTTTGAACTAGTCCTCGGGGAAGCCCTGGCTGGCGACCCCGCATTCCAGGGAGAGTTCGGCTCGAGGGAGAGCTTCCACCGCGGCCAAGTCGAACTTTCCAGCCGATTCTCGGACGTGATCGAACAGGAGCTCATGGTCTCGGTTGGTCCCACCTCGGGCACGGGTCGGTTCGGTGACGTCAACTTCGACTATGATGCTTGGGACCTGAACGCGCGGGCGGAGTGGTCGGTTTTCTCTGCTCCGTGGTTACGTGTCGATGGAGGATTCGACTTCGTCGCCCTGTGGTCCACGTTCGAATACAACGGACCCGCTCCGGGGCAGGTAGAAGGAGTCCCGGTGAGCGGCAGCGTCGCGAGCGAGACTCCGGCCCGTCTCGCGATGGACTTCGCTTCGTACCGGCCCGCCACCTACCTCGAGGCTTCCATTCAGCCCACGGAAGCTTGGTTGATCCTCCCTGGAGTACGCGCTGACTACTTCACCGATGGAGACGGCTGGTCGTTGAACCCCCGCCTCACGACGCGTTTCTCAGTCACCTCGAGCACCACGCTCAAAGGGGGGATCGGCTACTACTCCCAGCCCCCTGCCTACTGGGAAGCCATGGAGGAGTCCGGGAACCCGAACCTGGACGCTTTTCGTGCGCTTCAGAGCACTTTGGGGATCGAGCAGAAGCTTGGCGAGAGCGTGAGTCTCGATGTCGAAGGGTTCTACAAGGACTATCAGGATCGGATCATCGCTACGGAGGGCGGTGCTCCTCCGACGTATGTGAATGGCGGGACGGGTCGGGCGTACGGGATGGAGCTGTTGCTCGATTATCGACTTTCCAAAAAGAGCCAAGCTTTCGCCGCCTACACTCTGTCGCGCAGCGAGCGCAGAGACGGGCCCCAAGCCGACGAACGCCTTTTCGACTTTGACCAGACTCACAACCTCTCGCTGGCCGCGAACTACGATCTAGGTTCTGGTTGGCTCGTCGGAGGGCGTTTTCGCTACGTCACCGGCAGCCCGTACAGCGAAGTGGTGAGCGCTGTCTACGACGCCTCGAGCGATACCTACCGGCCGCTTTACGGGCAGATCAACGGAGCCCGCCACCCGGCGTTTCGTCAGCTCGATCTACGCGCGGAGAAGACATGGGGGGCCGGCCCGGTCGATCTCACCGTCTATCTGGAGGTCATGAACGTGACGAATGCCCAAAACGAAGAGGGGAGAAGGTACAGCTTCGACTACCAAGAGTCGGCCAAGGTCGTGGGTATGCCCTTCTTCCCGAACATCGGAATCCGAGGTGAGTTGTGATGGTTCGAGGCGAAAGCAAATGTCTGCTCAGACTGCTCGCAGCATGTTCCTTGTTGTCAGTCGCCTCCTGTGAGGACCCTCTCAAGGACCCCCAACGAATTGAAGAGCCACGCCTGCTCGGCGTGCGTGTCGCCACCGTCGATGACGCCGCCACAGTAGTCCCTGGACAGAGCTTCGACGTGGAAGTGCTTGTCGCGTCGCCAGACGGCCCCCTAGGAGCGCTGTTGTCCTATCGGTTCTGTGTGGCCGAGGACACCGATCGCGGTGTGCCTTCCTGTGCCGAAGAGCCCTTTTCGGAAGGCACCATCGAGCTTGCGGACGGGCCAGTGGTGCTCGATGCCCCACCTTCTCTCGAAGACGGCGCTCACTTGGTGCTTCTCGGAGTGGCCTGTCCAGAGAGCGAACCGGTGTTCGGCGATGCCCCCCTCGAATGGACCTGCTCCGGCGGAGAAATTCCGCTCACGTTTAGCTTCGATGTCTTCGCGGCAGCTACTGAGAAGGCAAACTTCAACCCGGATCTCTCTGAGCTTACGGTGAGCATTGCCGGTAACGAGATCCCTCTGGATGCACCCGAAGTGGCGGCATCGTGCGCGGGCGATGCGCCTGAGGTACCCGTCGACGAGACGGCCGAAGTCCTCTTCGCCCTCGGGGAGGATGCTCGCGAGTTTGCCGATGGGTCTTCCGAACGTTCGCTCGAAGGGTTGCAAATTTCGCACTTCTCCACGGGTGGCGGGTACGAGCGGCAATACAGCTTCGTCGACCCCACGGATGCGTCGGAGGTCCGTCTCAAGTGGGACGCGCCTTCCGAGACTGGCGCTGTGAAACACTATGTCGTGGTGCGCGATCAACGGGGCGGGGTGAGCTGGGCGACCTTCAGCTTGTGCGTGAAATGATGTCCGGAGCCGCTTCGCCCCCATCCCCGCAAGTGGTCATCGCTTTGCTTCAACAAACGCGGAGAGAATGAGTCATGAATATCGATGGTGTGTTTCAGAGCTTGGTCGCGCTCGGCGCAACTTGGGTTTTATGGGTTCTGGTCGGTCTGAGTGTGGTTGCGCTGGCCATCATCCTCGAGCGCCTGGTGTTCTTTGCACGTACCTGGTCGGATCCGGGCGCCCTGAGGGAGGTGCTGGTGACGAGCCTGGGGAAGGGCGATTGGTCCGAGGCCCGGCGGCGGCTACAGGAGTCGCCGAGTCTCGAAGCGCGCATCGTGGACGCAGGCATGAGCGCGAAGATCCCCACCGAAGCCGAAGAGCGAATCGCGGGAGAAGCTCAAATGCAGCGTTTGCGCGCGGAAAAGCATCTCGCGTTCTTGGGTACCCTCGGAAACAACGCTCCATTCATCGGCCTGCTCGGAACCGTTGTGGGTATCATCGGCGCATTCGGGCAGCTCGACGCGTCAGCGGGTCAACTCACCACGGGACTGATGTCCGAGATCGGCGAAGCCCTCATCGCGACCGCTGTGGGCCTCTTGGTCGCTCTCCCCTCCGTCGCCGCACACAACGCTTTTCAGCGCCAGATTCAGGTGCGCCTGTCTCGCGGGGATGCATTGTGCCGTGAGCTGGTGGCCGCCTTGCAGGTTCGCGGGCGGGGACTTCCGCAAGCCGGCGAAGAACGCGGACAACCGGAACCTCTCGGGTTCATCGAGCCGGTGCGGCAGTGGGGAGGTCATTGATGGTCGCTCCGACGAGTCGTCACGGCGAGATGATCCAAGGGATCAATGTGACGCCTCTGGTCGACGTCGTTCTCGTCCTCCTGATCGTGTTGATGGTGACCGCGAGCCATACCGTTTCCAGGGCCCTGCCTCTGGAGTTGCCGAAGGCAAGCACCGGTGAGGCGAGCGAAAGATCTCCGTTAGCCATTAGCGTGGATGCGAGCGGCACGCTGTACCTCGACGGTGATGTGCTTTCGCAAGAAGTCCTTCGTCAGAGGCTCAGAGAACGTCGCGAGCGTGGGGAGCTGAGCGCGCTGATCGCGGCGGATGGCGCAACGCCGCATCGGTCGGTGATTGGCGTGATCGACCTTCTTCGTTCAGAAGGGGTGACGAAGTTCGCCATCAATGTCGCTCCCGAAGACCTGGCACCATGAATCAAACATTCGTCGGAAGAATTGCGCTCTTGCTGAGTGCAAGCGTCCACGCCTGGGTGTTCACCCGAGAGCCGCAGGTGGGAGTTGCACGTCCGCGCGAGCCAGAAGTGACGCGGGTCGAGTTCTTGGTCGCACCCGGCGAGGTGGAGGCAGAGAAGCGGACGCCGGACGTCTTGCCCGAGGCGGAGCGGGAACCTGAGGTCAAGTCTCCTCCGCCCCAGCCGGTCGCAACGCCCATCGCAGCCGCTGAGGCTCCCAAGGAGGCGGAGCCAACACAGACAACCGAGGCCAACGCAGAAGATGTGCCCGAACCGCCGTCGGCTGAACCCGAGGCCCCCGCCGAACTCACGGGGACGACTCTGACGAGCGATCGAGGAGCTGGCTGGACCGCACCCCGCGGAAGCGGTGGAGGACGCCTCGGTCCGATTCGTTCGGGTGTTTCACGGCAGGGGCGCCGGAACCGTGGCGACCACACCGCACAGGCACGGAGTGACCGGCCCCAACCCGCTGCAGCAGTGGCGCTATCGCGGCTCTCCAAGAAGCCGGTGCCCCCCTCCCTGGGCGCGGTTCTCCGGCAAAATTATCCGCCCGAGGCGCGTCGACAGGGAAAGAGCGGCGAAGCCAAGGTGCGCGCTCGGATCGAGGCAAACGGGACGATCCGTATGACCCGAATCGCGTCCGAGAGCGCCGGCGGATTCGGAATGGCCTGCCAAAAAGCGCTGCTTCAGAGCAAATGGAGTCCACCCAGGAACCGTCAGGGAAAGCCGGTCCCCACGTGGGTGTCCTATCGCTGCAAGTTCCGCATCGACGACTGACCCTTCAATCATCGTGGGGCTCATCCGGGCGGACGACGTGCGTCGCTTGTACGAGGGGTAGTACCCCCTCCTGAAGCGTGCGCGGTTGGCGGACAAGGCGGTGCGGGGCCGGTCCTCCGCAGCCTCTGCGCGCTTGTTGCGAGAGTGGAAGATTGCGTTCTCACAAGCGAAATCTGGAAAATGCACCCGGGAGTTGGGGCGCTGGTCCCGGTAGAGTCCGTGGGCATTTGCCGCTGCAGCGGAACCACTTCGGTTGATTGCGGAGGGAGGGCACTCGTCTGTACGTGCCGCTCTTGTCTTCTTCGATCATCGGAAGCGATGCTCGCGACAGAACGCATCGCGCAGTGACGCGAGCGCCGCTCGAGCCAGACTGGAGAAACTGATGAAGAAGCGAAGGATTCTGGGACTGTGGACATCGGCACTCGCACTCATCGCTGGGTGCAGCGGAGATGGCGGCGGCGAGGAGGGGAGCCAATCGACGAATGGCCCCTCCGGCACAGGGGCGGTGGGCGCAGGCGCGGGAGCCGGCGGAACCATCAGTACCGGTGGCTCGGGCGCGGATGGCGGTACCGGAGGTTCCGGCACCCTGCCTCCCGATCAGCCACTTCCCCCGGGACCGACGGCAGCGGTGCGCATCGACGAGGTACATCAGCAGGTCGAAGGGTTCGGCTTCTCGACAGCCTGGGGAAGTGTGCCCCCCGCCGATCAGATGGACGCGTTTTTCAGCCTCAGCTCCGGAGCCGGCTTCTCGATCATTCGCAATCGAATCCCCCTGCGTGAAAACCCGGAGTACAACGACGCGTTCATCGCAAAGGATGGGACGGGCAACTACCAGACCACCACAGCGAACTCCGGCCCAGACCAATACAAGGACTTTTCCTTGAACTGGAGTAACTGGGATCTAAAGAGCACTCGCGACTTGATCGCGGAGGTAAAGGGC
This sequence comes from Polyangiaceae bacterium, assembly GCA_050289625.1. Classification (GTDB taxonomy): domain Bacteria; phylum Myxococcota_A; class Polyangia; order Polyangiales; family Polyangiaceae; genus NIC37A-2. Next base: position 45,133 of record JBNKGC010000026.1, read on the forward strand.
AACCCGGATCGACAGCTCTCCGCGGTGTTCAGCACACCCTGGACTCCGCCGAATAACAGCGTTTCAAAATGGAAGCTGGGCGTGGCTGACTACGCAAGTAGCCCAGAGGTGGGCGGCTACCTGGATCCGGACCACTACGCCGACTACGCCGACCTATTGGCTGACTACGTTCTCGGGTTCGAGGACAACATGGGTGCACCGCTGGCGGCGCTATCCATTCAGAACGAGCCGAGTTACGAGGTGAGCTACGAATCGTGCGACTGGACGGCGCAGCAGATGAAGGACTTCGTCGCCATTTTGGACCAAGAGTTCCGGAAGAAGGGTGTCTACTCGGCCGAGCCAGGGCTCGCCATCATGGCTCCCGAGCACAACAACTTCCAAGATGAACTCATCCATCCGATTCTCGATGATTCGGCGACAGCCCCTCTCATCGGGATCGTTGGTGCCCACATGTACGAGTTTGGTTGGGCGTCCAATCCGATGGAAATCAACTTCAGCGCCATGACCAAATCGGTCAGCGCCGGCAAGCGCATCTGGATGACGGAGTGGAACGCGAGCAAGTTTGGCGAGGGCAATACGATGGCAGCCGTGCTCGCCGTGGCCAAGAGCATGGACTACCTCTTCAGCGAAGCTCACCTGAACGCCTACGTCTACTGGTGGGCGGCGGACCTTCTCACCGACGGAATTGCAAACAAGGTGCTGTGGACCATTGCCCAGTACAGCCGTTTCGTACGGCCAGGTTGGCACCGCATCGATGCGGACACTTCTCCCGCCACCGCCGTTCGCCTCGTGGCCTTCATGTCGCCGGAAAATGACTCGGTTGCCATCGTGGTCACGAACTTGGGCAACGCGGAGCAAACTTTCAACATACAGCTTTCGGACGCTAGATTCGACGATGTGACGCCATACCGCACCTCATCGAGCGAGAGCATGGCGGAGCTATCCAGCATTCCGGGTGGCAACTCGTGGATCTCGGCCACCGTGCCGGCGGAAAGCATCTCTACCTACGTGGCGAGCCTGAACCGGTGAGCGACCGTCACCGCCCGTATCTTAACGGACCAGGACGCCCGCCGATCTTGAGTTTTGGCTTCGTTTTCGCTGCGCTCCGGTGCTCAAGTACCC
>JBNKGC010000027.1:0-45798 GCA_050289625.1 Polyangiaceae bacterium
CGCGTCCCCGCCGGGGAGCGAGCCCCTTCGCGACCCGCCGGAGACCCGGCGGACCGTGGGGTGAGGAGGAGCGGCTTTGCCGCGACGACGAGGGGGGCGGGGCCGCCCCCCTTAAAAACTAGCTCAGCGCGAGCATGCGCTCGATGGGCTTTTTGGCGGCCTCGCGCAGAGCCTCGTCCATGACGAGCTCCGGCTGCAGGGTTTCGAGCGCCTGAGCCACCTTCTCGGGGGTGTTCAGCCGCATGAACGGGCACTCGTTGCAGTGGCAGTTCTCGTCTGGCGGAGCGGGGATGTACTCCTTCTCCGGCGCGGCTTTCTTCATCTGGTGGATGATGCCGCTCTCGGTGAGGACGATGAACTTCCGTGCCGCATCGGCCTGGACGTAGCGCAACAGTGCTGCGGTGGAGCCAATGAAGTCAGCCAGATCGAGGAGCGCCTCCTCACACTCGGGGTGGGCGATGACCTTGGCGTCGGGGTGCTTCGTCTGCAGTCCCACGAGCTTTTTCATGCTGAAGGTCTCGTGAACGATGCAGCTGCCCGGCCAGAGCACCATGTCGCGCCCCGTCTTCTTGATCAGGTATTTTCCCAGATTGCGATCAGGGGCGAAGAGGATCGTCTGATCTTCGGCAACGGACCGCACGATCTTCTCTGCGTTGCTCGAGGTGCAGATCAGATCGCTCTCCGCCTTCACCGCAGCCGAACAATTGATGTAGCTGATCGTGGCGGCACCCGGATACCGGGCCTTCCAGGCGCGAAAGCGGTCGGCAGGACACCCGTCGGCCAGAGAGCAGCCAGCCGCCATGTCAGGGACGAGGACCGTGCGCTCGGGATTGAGGATCTTCGCGGTCTCGGCCATGAAGTGCACCCCGGCGAACAGGATGACGTCGGCCTTGGTTCGCTTCGCCTCCTGGGCGAGCTGGAGGGAGTCGCCGATGAAGTCGGCGACGTCCTGGATCTCGCTCTCCTGGTAGTAGTGCGCGAGGAGAACCGCGTTGCGTTCTTTCTTCAGTCGCGCGATCTCGGCATCGAGGTCGCGGGCGGTGAGGTCGACGGGGGCATTCATGGCTGAAGCTCGATTCACGAGAGGTCGACTTCGCTCGCTGTGCCCCGACTCCGTGGTGGGGACGTTGGTTCTCGGCGCGCTGAGGTCGGCCAGGGAGGGGAGGGAGCGTTGGCTCGGGAGCGCGGCGCTTCCCCCCGGGTCTGCATGGTGATCTGGGGCGAAGTCGGGGTCAGGTCAAGCGAGAGGCAAGCTGCGGAGGCGGGGAAAGAAGCCGCGAAAACCCCGCGGCAGCGGCGCGTGCGCTCGGCGTGGGCGGCGCCCAAGCCCAGCGGCCTCAGCCCTTCGGTTCTTGATCCACCGTAGGGACCGCGGCAGCGAAACGCTCCTGAAAATATTGCCCGGGCTTGGCGGCACCCATGTCCAACCGGAAGTCCGGCCTTTCCCGCGGGGCCAGTTTTTCGAGGAGCTCGCGGCGTTCGCGCCCGCTCAGGCCGAGTTCGGTGAGCTCGGCTTCACCGAGGCTCGTTCCGGTCGAATGGATGCTTCCTTCGCCTTGCGAAAGCAGGCGCCGCACCGCCTCGAGCTCCATCCGGCTCATACGCGAGCCACACACGTCGTAGTCGATCCACGCTTCGTAGCTCAGGGGAGCCACCTTCTCGAGCATGCCCGCCATCACGCGGCCGTACTCCTGAATCTCCCACTGCGCGTGCGAGTCGACCCGCAGCGTCAGAAAGTGCAAGAGGTTGTGCAGATCGATCTTCCAGTACCACTGGGTGTAGGTCGAAAGGGGCAGATCGATCCTCGCGAGCTCCCGCGCGATCTCCTCGCCCGTCATCCACTCGTAGGCTTCCTGGCTGCGCTGTCGAATTGCGTTCCAGCGCTCGATCGCGGCGCGGAACTGCTCCGAGTCGACCGCCTCGCCACTGCGACCCTGGTTGTTCTTGGCCGACTGGGTCTGCAGTTGCTCTTGGCTCGGCGTGTAGAACAGCATCGGCATGAGCGAATAGCGCCCGCTGTACTCGTTGACACTCGCCGTGCGATGGCGAATCCACTGCCGCGCGATGAACATCGGCATGCAGCAGTGGAACTTCAGTTCGACCATTTCGCTGGGGGTCGTGTGCAGGTGCCGCCGCAGGTAGCGAAGGAGGCCTCGGGTGAGGTTCGTCTTGCGGGTGCCATACCCGTAGGAGACGCGCGCGGCGCGCTCGATGCAGGCGTCCGTTCCCATGTAGTCGACCAGCGACACGAAGCCGTGGTCGAGGACGGGAAAGTATTCGCCGAGGATTTCTTCGGCTCCTTCGGAGACGGGGCGTCGCGTTTCGGTCACCGGGTGCTCGTACTACAGGCACCGATTTCTAGGAAAGGGAGGGCACTTTGCCCCCAATTTCGCCCAAGTTGCCGCCCCAGCGAGGCGCACTCCCGAGAAACGTGACGACGCGCGTCAGGGAGCAGGATCGCCCAAGGCGAGCCCTCGAGCCGATGTGAGCCAGCCGATTTCCCCCGCGGTTTGGTGCCCCACCCGGAGATCCCCGAGTTCCGTCGGGGGTGTTTCCACGCCCGGCGCAAGCGGTCGTCCGCGCGCCATGACCTCGGCGTACCGCTGGGGAAATGGCGGGCGAAGCTCGGGCTCGGCCAAACCTTCGGGGACGAGAGCCAGGCCTCGGGCGTCGTACTTGTCCTCTGCGCCACAGGTGTGGAAGAGCTCGTGCGCCACCACGAAGAGGCCGAAGTCGACGCTCGACTCGTCGAGATCGACGTCGACGAGGCCGAGGTTCCCTCCGTGTTGACTCGCTCCCTCGACCATTTGTCGCTCAGCCGAGTCAGGCGTGCGCGCGCGAACGTAGATCCGGATGTCGTGGTCGGTTTCGATGTTGGCTCGGTCGTCCACGGCGCTTGCGTAGCGCCAGAGGTCGAAGTTGTACCGGATGGTCGACCACAGGCCGGTTCGGGTGAGTCGTGGGCGAGGTCGATCGGGTTCCTCCGTGGTGTGGACGGAGAATTGGAACGGAGGTGTGGCGTCTGGTGCGTAGCGAAGCCGCTCCTCCTCGAGCCGGGCCGACAGGTCCAGGGTGCGCTCTTCGAAGCGAGCGATGGCTGCAGGGGTCGGGGGCTGGTCCCGATCGAGCACCAGCACCACGGCGACGCGAACCGGTTGCGTCCAATCGCGTCCGCGCTCGCGGCGCTCGAGCTCGCCCAAGGCGTAGAGGACGACCCCGAAGAGAAGGAGCAGCCAGAGCAAGATGCGCCAGTTCTTGCGGCTAGCCTTGCCTCCGAAGTCCATTCCGACAGCGTAACGTTCAATCGTTTTTTGCGTCCATCACGAGCAGAGACGGGCGCCGCAGCCCCTGCCCTGGGTGCTGCCCTCGCTGGGCACTTTTTTCTGGGGAGCTGTACTGTAGGCTCCGAACGTGGTGCGTCGATGGGGTCGATTGGGAGGAGCGAGCATCGCCCTCGGAGCAAGCCTCGTGGCTTGTGGGTCAACGGTTCCGAAGGAGCCCAGCGGCGCCGACCAGGCCGCTTCCCTGAAGCCCAAGAAGTCGAGCGCGAAGGGCCGGGCGCGCGCCTTCACCTCACCAGCTCGTCTCTTGCCTGGAGCCGGGTGGCTGACGGAGCAGGGGCCCGATCGCATCATCGCTTCGGGGTTGCGCGCCGAGCGGGATGCTTCCGGGGCGATCCAGGTGGCGAGCGATCTGCTCCCAGCATCGAGGCAGCCGGGCGCTTTCGAGCTGCCGGATCGACTCGGCGGCGGATACCTATTTTACACGATCGGCAAGGAGTCCGCGCTGTGGCGGGCTTCCACCTGGACTGCGCCGCTCACTCCGCTTTCGACCGTCGCATTCCGGGCCCGCCGCGTCGAGGCTGGCTTCGATCGGATCTACGTGCTCGGGCGCCGGGAGATCGTCTCGATCAATCCGGAGTCCGGTCGCGGCGAGACGCTGGGAGTCTTGCCTCCCGCAGCAGACTACGCCGAGGTGCGTTTCGGGCAGGAGTGGACCGCAGCCGTCGAGGTGCCTCTTGCTGGAGTCCTCGCCACGTTCGACGCCGGGCAGAGTTGGTGGAAAGTACCGGGCGCGCTCCGTCTCCTCGAGGAGCCGAATGCGATCCTGGTCGCGACGGAGGAAGGGGTGCGAAGTCTGGAACCGGACGGGCATCTCGCCGAGCCACGTGCGACGGGGGACATCGAGGAGGAAGCGTCCGAGGCGGCCGAGGAAGCGGAGGCGGAGGAGGAGCCCGCGGTGGTGGCAGGGTCGACCCGAAAGGACGTGCTGCGGGCGGCGGTCCTTCGGGGCGCGTGGCTCAACGGGAACCGTGCAGCCGTCGTCACGGCGGGTGATTTGCGGATTGTGAGCCTGAAGGATGGGCGCGTCGTGGCGGAGCAACCGGACCTGGTCGGGGATGCCGTGGAGTGCCAGGCCATCCGTGTAGGATTCCGCGCGGGGTTCGTCTGCCAAGACTCCGAGTCGTCGACCCAGGTTTTTACCTTGGACGAGGGCCGAGCGGAGCCGTTTGCAAGGCTCTCGGGCTCGCGCGCAGTTCTCGCGAACGGCGCTCGCGGCGTCGTGTTTGCTGGCGCATGCTCGAGCGCGCCACGCCGTTCGGTGAAAGCCGCCGACTCGTTCGCGGGTGCATGTTTGGTTTCGGCCGATCCCCCCCGCGACTTGAAGCGAGCGCCTGGCGAGCTCTTGGCGAGCACCCCGAAAGGTGTGATTGGCCTCACGCCGCCTCGCGTCGATGCAAAGGGACGCGTCATCGGCGGCAGCTTTCGACGAGTCGATGTCCCTGGGGCACCCGTCGCCTTGGTCTTGCCCGAGGACGAAGAGCTGCGAGTTCTCTTGTCGACGGGGGATTGGCTTGCGGGGCTGCACGAAGCGGAGGGAGGAGGCCTTGCCACCTGGGTGGCGAGTGCCGAGCGCTTCGTCGGAGTGCGGGTTCTGGAAAACGGCCGCGTTCAACCTGGATCGGTGCAGCGTCCGGTGCGCCGCGCGCTGATTTCGGAACGCTTTGCGCTCCTATGGGGCGCCGCTGGTTTTGCCAAGGAGTCGACGGATACGGGGCAGACCTGGAGCGAGACTTCACTCCCGTATCGCACCGGAGATCCGGAACCCAACGACGTGGCCGCGTCCGGTGGCCGCGTCGAGCTCGGCTGCTCTGCGGTGGGGTGCGCGGTCGGCCCGTGGTTGCGCGTGGGTTGGGGAGCCGACGGCGACGAGCCGCCACTCCGCGAGGCGGAAGAGCCCAGTTTGGCGCGTGGTCCCGAGCTCGGAGGGGGACGCTGGCGTCTCGAGTGCCGCCCGACGGGGAAGAGGAGCGACCCGTACGACCTCGGGGAGGGTCGGCGTCACTTACGACGCCTGGGGACCGCGCCGAGTGCGGGCGACAGCGAAACATTTCCCCCGTTTTGGGACCGTCGCGCGCCGACCCTCCAGGCTGGGGCCACGGGACACGCCCTCTCGTCTCAGGGGAAGCTGGCCCAGCTCTATGCCTGGGGCCCGCTCGATGGGCCTTGGGGTTCGCGTGGACGGGTCCAGATCACCTGGCTCGACCCGTTCTCGGTGGAGCCCCCGCAGGCGACCGTTCCCACGCGGGCTCCGTGGCAGGATTCCCGCCGAGCGGAGGCCGTGTTCGGCGTGGGTGCTCGCTCCGGTGTGCCCAGCGGCTACGCGGCCCTGGACCCATCGGGTGATGGGGGGCTCTTCCTCCTCGCGTCGCAGGGGCAGACCCTCCTGGCCGCGTTCCAGAAGGATCGTCCACTGGCGTTCGTCGCCGGTGCCGATGAAGTCGGTCTCAATTCGCTGTCAGGTGCGGTGCAGGTGGGCGAGGCGTGGTACGGCGTTCAGGTCTCCGGCTCGAACGTCCTCCTCGTGCGAGTCGACGCGGGGCAGGTGGAGGTCTTCGGTGAGTATCCGGGGATGCGAGGGCAGTCACTGGCCGTCAGACCCGTGCGCAGTGTCCGGGGAGACGGACTGGGGCTCTGGGTCGATGGCGATCGGGGATGGGTGGTCTACCCCGTGGATTTGGCGACGGGAGATCTCGGAACTCCGGTGGTCGTTTCGGCGTCGGACATCGCGTCACGCCCCGCGGCCTGTCCTTCCGATGCGGTCGGGTACGTGATCTCGGCGGAACTCTCCATCGCCCCCTACGTCGAGGTGAAGGAGGTCCGGCACGACGTGGATCTTTCCCGGGTAACGGCCGAAATGGTCGTGGGAGTCGGCAAGCCCTGCTTGAGTCGCATGAGCGCCGTAACTCGGGATCTCGTCGTCGGCGTCAAACCGAGCAGCGAGCGGACGGAGCAGACGATATTCCTCACTGCGGCCGAGTGGCGCGATCGCGGGCGGCGGTGGGAACTCGCCTGCGATTGACGTCACCCGACACTTCGATGAATCGGTCCGTTGCCGTGTTTCACCGAGGGTGGTTATTTCAAATGTGAAATACCGAGGCGCACATACGCACGAGACGGTGCACGAGAGCTCGTGGGTCGCGGGTTTCCGGCAAACAGGAAACGCGTCGCGGGGTTTGCCTTCCTTTTTGCCCACTGCTAGCTGTCGTCGTGTCCGCGTGGAGTGTGGCTGTCCCCCCCGGCCCCTCTGCGCGGACATTTCTCTAGCCTCCCAGCTCTCGTGAGCGGTTTGTGGCTGCTTGCACCGCGGCGATCAGCGCTGCGCGAAGACCGTGTCGCTCCAGTGCTTCGATGCCTGCGATGGTCGTGCCACCCGGGCTCGTGACCGCGTCCTTCAACTGCCCCGGATGTTCACCACTCTCCAGGAGGAGCTTCGCCGCACCGAGCACGGTCTGCGCAGCGAACTCGGTGGCGACCGTTCGCGGAAGGCCGGCGCGCACACCGCCGTCCGAGAGTGCCTCGATCACGAGCATGATGAACGCGGGACCACTGCCGGACAGACCAGTGATCGCGTCGAGCTGCGACTCGGCAAGGAGTGCCGTCCGGCCCACGGAGCCAAACATCTTCTGCGCGAGGTCGAGGTCCGACTCCACCGCGTGCTTCCCTGGCGCGATCCCCGTCGCTCCTTCTCCGACCAGAGCGGGCGTGTTCGGCATCACCCGCACGACGCGCGGCGCGTCGTGACCGAGCCCTCTCTCGATGAACTCAGTGGTCACGCCGGCCGCCAGAGAGACCCACAGGCGATCGCTCGGAGGCTCCGCTTCGCGGATGCCGTCGAGAACGCGCGCCATCACCTGAGGTTTGACGGCGAGCACGACGATGTCGCTGTCTCGGGCGACGGCGGTGTTGCTGGCACTCGCCTCGAACCCGAGTTCTTCAGCCAGCTTCGACAAGCGTTCGGATGAAGGATCGCTGGCGCGGAGCTGCTTCGGGCTGCAGATCCCGGCGCGGATGAGCCCTCGCAGGAGTGCGGTAGCCATGTTTCCGGCTCCGATGAAGCCCACCCTTTGGGAGAGCGCGTTTCCGGGTTTCGTCGTTTCTTCGGTCATCGATCCCTCGTGATTGTCAGCTTATCTCGGCGACCTTGCGCCTGGGTACCGGTCAGCAGTTTCCGGTGGCGTCGAGCTCATCTACGCCAACCCGGCTCTGTCGAGGTGACCGCCGAATCGGTTGCTGGCAGGCGCACATTCTGCACCCGCCGCTCGGGACCATCGCAAGCCAGGGTCGCAAGGCAAACCCTGCGGAGGAGCGGGTCGGAACGGTGCGGCAAGGAGCCCAATCGTGCCGCGTGTGCGCCCGATGCAGAGCGGGCGCACATTGTGAGTGCTACGTGGGGGCTTGCTGAGAGCCAGCTGCGGACTACGCTCGGGGGACACGGTGCATGGCGAAAGTCGGTGGGTAACGCGATGAGCTCGGATGACGACGAGCGGCGACGGGAACAGCGGGCGCCCATCGAGCTCAAGGTGGGCTACAAGCGGCTGAATACCTTCTTCGCCGACTACACACGAAACATTTCGCGTGGTGGCACCTTCATCGCGACGGAAAAGCCTCTCCCGCTCGGGACGGAGTTCGTCTTTGCCCTGGGCGTTCCCGGTCTCGATGAGCCTCTGCGCCTGCGCGGAAAAGTCATCTGGACCACGTCCGTGAGCGACGCCACCAAGGCCAATCCGGCCGGGATGGGCATCGAGTTCCAGTACAAGAGCGAGCAGGAGCGTCGCGAAAAGGAGGCGCGCGTCGAGAGGCTGCTCCTCCGTGAACTGGGGGAGCACCTGTCGTTCAAACTGCTGGGGCGGAAGCCCTACGAATGAGTCCGTCGGTCTGGGCTGGAGGGCCGTGATGGTCAGACGGTCTGGGCAGGTTACGTTCATCGTGACCGACACAGAGGCGGGCCTCCGGATCGATCAGGCGCTCGGGGCGCGCGTCGAAGGACTTTCGCGACGGAGAGCACGCGTGCTCCTCGAACAGGGAGCGGTCTACGTCGATCGCAAACGCGTCAAGGTTGCCAGTCGACTCTTGCGAGTGGGGCAGCGCGTGGACGTGGAGGAGAGCTCCGCGCCGCTCCCAGATGCGACCCTGCGAAAGCAGGTCGCGCGACTTCAGGCCGAAGACCAAGAGCGCCTCGAACGGCTTCGAGTGATCCACGAGGACGCAGATTTGGTGGTCGTGGACAAGCCGGCGGGGGTTTTGTCGGCGCCGAGCCGCGCCACGGATCGGGGGACCGTTCTCTCGGGCCTCGAGCCGAGGCTTGGTTTGCTGCACGTGGTGCATCGTCTCGACCGACCGACCAGCGGTCTCATGGTGTACGCGCGCAACCGACGCTCAGCCGGGCGGCTCGGTGACCAACTGCGCGAGCGGGCTTTCGAACGCAGCTATCGCGTGGCGCTCGTCGGTCAGATCGAGTCCCCGGTACTCGAAGTCACCACACCCATCCGCGGCCAGGAGGCTCGAACCCGCTTCGAACGACGCGTCGCGACGCCGGACGCAACCCTCCTCGATGCTCGACTCGGTACAGGGCGCACCCACCAAATCCGAATTCACGCCGAGTCGTTGGGACATCCGGTCTGTGGAGATCGGCGCTACGGCCGTGAAGTGCGGAAGTCGGGTCCGCGAGCTCCGCGCCTCGCGCTGCACGCGGCCGTGCTTGGTTTCACTCATCCATCGTCCGGCGAGCGACTCCTCTTCGAAAGCGGGTGGCCGGAGGAACTCGAGGCGTGGTGGCGTCGAGTCGAGGAGCGGACGGGCAGTGCGGCTGACGCGCCTGGCGCAGTTAGCGGCGAACCAACTCCTCGAAAAGGGCCGCCAATCGGTCGTTGAGGGTTTCGATGTCGAATTCGCTCTCCACGCGCGCTCTGCCCTGGGCTCCCATTCGAGGCCAAATGTCGGGGTGGGCCACCAGGTGCTCGAGTCGCTCCGCCAGCTGAGTTGCGTTGCGCTCTTCGACGAGAAAGCCGGAGACGCCGTCCTCCACCAGCTCGGGAATGCCGCTGTGGTGAGTGCTCAGGACGGGCAGGCCTTGCGCCATACCTTCCATCAGAACGACTGGGAGCCCTTCCGTGTCTCCATCGGACGCGACCACGCTGGGGGTCAACAGAAGGTGCATCTCGTCGAGGAGCACTTTGACCTCGTCTTGGGTGCGCCAGCCGTGAAATACGACTTGATCGCGCACGCCCAGGCGGTCGACGCGCGCTTTGATCTCGGGCCGAAGGGGGCCATCGCCGACGATGTGGTACTCGACGCACCCGGGTGACTTGGAGTGGACGCGCGCGACGGCTTCGACGGCGTACTCGAGCCCCTTCTTCTCCACGAATCGGGCAATGGAGATCACCCGGGTCGGTTCACCATCAGCGCGCCTTCGACTTTGGAAAGCGAAGCGAGAACAATCGACCCCCATGCGGTGGACGATGGTCTTCTCCGGTGCAGCACCCAGGGTGAGGAGCTTTTCGCGAAAGTAGTTGCTGATCGGGAGGAATAGATCGCCGCGGGTGAAAAGCTCGGCGTAGTAGTCGTCCCCGTAGCGCTCGAGCAAGCGGGACAGATCGTAGCCGTGAAAGACCGTGACGAGCTTTCCAGAGAGGACGCCGAGCTTCCGGAGTTGCTCACCTCTGAGCCCGTTCGGACCGAAGTGGCAGTAGATTACGTCGAAGGCGGGTTCCGCCTTCATCGAGAGCGCTTCTGGGAGTTGCGCCCACGTCGCCGGTCCCCTCGTCAGGGCACGAAATGCCGTGCCAACCCGGGAGCGCCCCTCACCAGGTGACAGCATGGCCTGGCTGAGGTTTTTTGCCCGGTACGACGTTCGAGCGACCAGGTCGTAACGGCGCACCTGTTCGTGAACGGGCCGCTCCGTCGCGGGGGTGTCCGCGAAAACGCGCACGTCGTGCCCACGAGCTACGAGCCCGGCGACCTGGTTGATGACGAAGGTCTCGGAGATGAGGGGGAACTCGCGCGTGAGGACCGCGATCCTCACTCTAACCAAGCCTTTTTCTGAAGAAGACGGCGAGGTGCTCGGGACCACAGTCTTGCGGTAGGAGCACGTGAACGGGTGCAAGCCGTGCGAATGCTTTCAAAAACACCGCTTCGGATGCACTGCGCAACTCTTCCACCGAAGGTAGGCAGGGGGTTCGCCACGAGCTGTGCATCGCGACCGAGATGTTCGTGAAGGGTTGAAGCTCCTGCAAGAGAATCGAAGCAGCTCGCTGAGCGAGATGCGCTGGGTCCACCGGTCTCGACTCGATCTCGCGGACGCTCGCACGTTCGAGAAAGTACAGATCGGTGAGCGGCGTTTTTTCACCGAGGCGAGTCGAACCAAACAGCTGCTCGGCGGACACTCGGCGTCGAACGCCTTTGATGCCTTTGCGCGACCGGGAGAGCGCCCACGATGCCCGATCGGCCAGCGTGCGTCCGGAAAGGAGTGCATCGTGAATCGCGGCCTGACCCTCGAGGTTGTACGCGTAGATCTGCATCCACTTGGGGGTTCTGTGGAGGTTTCCTGCGGTGTCGATCAGTCCGAGGTCGTCGCTCAAAAAGCGCCAGCCGTCCTCCAGGACCAACTTGAGCATCGTGGTGGTCTTTCCGATGCCGCCCCAGGCGACCAACGCAACCCCCCGGCCATCGCGCTCGAAGCTGCTGGCGTGCAGGTACGAGGCTCCGGCCTCGAGTAGGCCGATTTGCGAAGTGAAGTCGAAGAGATCGTAGATGAAGTTTTTGGCCCGCCGCTCGTCGGGTGTCAGGTAGTTCCAGTCGAAGAAGCGACTGACGTTCTCCGAAAGGCCGCGCCAAGGAGTGGACGCAAGAGAGATGTCGAGGCGCGCCCCCTCTCGGTGTAGGCGATAATCCAGCGCGCCCACGCGAGAGCGCATGCCGCCGTCGAAGAATTCGATGCCAGAGAGCCGCGTCGTTTCCTCCGGCACGAGGATCGACGGGACGAATCGAAAGTGGACCCGGGGGGAGTCCTCCGAAATGGGGAGAGAGCTGAACTCGCGATCGAGCAGGGCTCGAACCGGATGCTCTCCGTCGAGAGAGAACGACAGCGGACCGAGCTGATAGGTGGTTTTCATGTCAGTTCGCTTTCAAGGAGCGGACCATGGTTTTGATGTCGACGAGGGCCGCTCGGGACCCCGGCATCCCCAGCAGAGTCAGAAGAGCTACTGCGAATGCCAAGGTCGTCGCAACGGTCAAGCCGACGGCAGCGGACTCGAATGCGACTTGATGCCTGAGCAGCTTGACCGACGCGAAGGTCGCGATCCCTGCGATGCTCATGGGGAAAGCCCGACGGTAGATGTCGAGGGAGGAAATCGGTCCCTCGCGAGTCACGAAACGAAGCAGCCATGGGGTTCGGATCAGAACGCCGATGACCGAGTACGCCGTGGCCACCCCGAGGGCACCCCAGGGGAGCCCGATGAGAAAGGAGACCACGGCGGTCGATGCACCGATCCAACCCCAACGGAGCATGTCGTTCGTTCGATTCTGGGTGATGAAGAGCCATCCAGTGCTGTTCCCGACCGGCTGGGAGAATAGAGAAAGCGCCAGCCACATCACGATGGGCGCGGTGGCATCCCACTGGCTACCGAGGACGACGCGCACGACCCAGTCACTCGTGGCCATCAACCAGCCCGCGGCGGGCATGGTGATGAGGAGAATCTTCTCCAGCAAACGGAGATAGGTGCGCTTATAGCGTTCGGGTTGATCCACCAGACGACTCAACATCGGAACGGCCAGCGAGGAGACGGGCGCGTTCAGTTGCCGGATCGGCACCATGAGGAGCTCGTAGCCTTTCTGGTAGATGCCGAGGTCTCTCGGTCCGAAGTACTTGCCGATCAGGAAGTCGTCCAAGTTCCTCGCGAAATAGTTCACCAGGCTGAAGCCCGTGAGATTTCCTCCGAATCGAAGAAGCTCTCGAACGTCCGTTCTCTTGGGGAGGGACGGGCGCCACGAACAAGCGAGCCAAGCTCCCAAGCTGAGCAATAAAGGAGCCGCTACGACGCGAACGACCAGAGCGTAGTACCCCCAGCCTCGCCAGGCACCGAACATCGCGAGACCAAAGCTGCCGACGATGCTGACGAGCTCGATGAAGCTCAAACGCCCAAGAAAGAGTTGGCGTTGGAGGAGCGCCTGATGCTGGACTCCGAGGCTCCCGAGAAAGAAGCCGATAGAGACCCCCCAAGCGATGTTCCGCACGGCGGAAACGTCGTAGACGAGTGCGAAGACGGGAGCCGCCAGGGCCGTGAGTACGGTGAGAGCAAGGCCGATGCCGGCATTGATCCAGAAGAGCGTACTGACCTCGTCCTGCGAGATCGTCTCTCGTTGAACGGTGGCCATCGAGAGGCCCAGATCTCGGAAGAGAGTGATGAACCCGGTGACCACGATCACCATGCCGACCACGCCGAAGTCGCTGGGTGTCAGGAGGCGAGCCAGAAGCAGAGTGGCGCCGAGTTCGACGACCACCTTGGCTGCTTGCGCGATGGCGGTGAACGCGCCTCCCCGCGCGCTTCTCTTTGCGAGATCGGAAACGACCTCGTCGGTAGCCAGCCATTCTTGATTGCGCATGTCGATGGGCGGTTCCGTGCACGGTCGAGTGCCGGCGCGGTACCGACTGGCGCCGACTCTTATCACCGATCCTGAGTGAAACCCACGAAACAGGCGTAGGAACTCTGGGCCGTACGTCGTGGTCGTAGCGTGACGATCCGCCCGTGTGGTCCTCAGTGTCGGGACAAAAGTCCTCCCGAGAAAAAGCGAAGGCTTTGACGCAGGAGATGTCCTCGGTCGATGGGCAGTGCTTGCTCCTTCGTGGGATCGGCCGCCAAACGAGCCTCGAGTAGCTTCTTGAGTTTTTCGGCGCGCGCATCCCAGGTCCGCTCGCGACCAAGCTCGGCGTTGCGGCTCCCGAGTCGAGCCAGGCGCTGGGGATTTGCGAGAAGGTTCTGCAGAGCGCTCGTGGCTTCCTCGACTTCGCCGGGCGGCACCAACACGGCGTTTTCGTCGTGCACGAGCACTTCGCGTGTGTCCCTCGCTCGCGGTGCGAGGATGGGGCGGCCTGCGGCCATGTACATGAAGAGCTTCATCGGCAGCACGGTACTGCCGTGACGCTGCAGCGGATCGGCGCTAGGCGGCACCACGAGGACATCGGCTGCTTGCAGGTAGATCGCGGTCTCGGCCGTCTTCATCCACGGGTAGATGAAGACGTTGGTGAGCTTTTTGGCGGCACGTTCGATCGGGCCATCGCCTTCGGAGCCCACGAGCAGAAAGCGTACCTCGGGTAGGCGCTCGGCCATGGCGAGGACCACCTCGAGTCCCTTCTTTTCGTTGATGCGACCGGCGTAGACGACCGTGGAACGCTCGGGATCGAGGCCAAGTTCCTGCCGGGCCTCGGCGGGACTACGCGACACGGCGAGCACCCCTGGGTCGTAGCCGTTGTGGACGACAGCGAGGCGCTCGTCGGGAATGCCGATGGCATGAAAGCTCCTGACGGCGTGGGCCGAGTGCAGGACTACGGCGAGGCAGCGCGGGTGCAGCATTGCAGCACGGAGCAGGGGGATCAGAGGTGGATACTGATCCGGCCACGGTCGGTAGTGTTCGTAGGCGACGCGGTGCCCTGCCGCGAGAGCCGCCCAAAGGCTGGGTAAGTTGCGCGTGTATATGATGGTGTCGTCGGGTGAGCGTTCATGGGCCGCGCGCAGGCTGTGGTCGAGCTTTTGGAGGAATCGCGGGCGAGTCAGCCCCGAGTCGATCACGTTCAGAGCGAAGTCGATGGGGACCTCGTAGTAGCCGGCGAGTGCCTCGCGCGTGATCGGCGGCCGCGAGGGAAGCTGAGGAATCACCAGCTCAACGGGGACGCCTCGGCGCGAGAGGGCGGCGACGGTGGAGATCACCTGCGTGGTGTCGGTCGCGGTCGAAGGCAGGTTTTCGTCGAAGAAATAACGAAGCTTCACGGATGGTCCTCGGTGCGGGAAGCCGCCGGGGTCACCTTCTCCGGGGGAGGGGTTGCGACCTCCGAGGGAGATGGAACGCCTGTTTCGCGGTACAGAGCCCGCGCTCGGTCGTAGTGGTCTTCGAGACGTCGGACGCTCTCGACGATGTCGTATTCCCGCTGCATCTTCGCGACGGCGGCCCGTCCTTGCGCCTCGCGTCTCGTCGGGTCGTCGAGCAGCGTCGCGAGAAAGCCACCCAGGCCCTCGCGGTCACGCTCGGCGACCAAAAAGCCCGTGACATCGTGCTCGACGATGTCGGGGATACCGCCGTGCTTGGTGCCGATGACCGGGACGCCCAGGCCCGCCGCCTCCTTGGCAACGATGAGACCCGAGTCTCGATCGAGGTTCTTGGCCACGACGCTCGGCGCAAGGAAGACCTCTGAGGTGGAGATTTCGCCGAGTACGCCGGTGTGGCTCAAGGCTCCGGTGAAATGGACGCGTCCCGAAAGTCCCGCTCCCTCGATGACTCGTTCATAGGCGCCTCGCAGCGGTCCATCGCCAATCAGAGTGAGCGACACGTCGAGCCCCGCGTCCCGCGCGGCGGCAACTGCCGCGATGCCGTCGAGGTGACCCTTCTTCTCCACGAAACGCCCGCACATCGTCACCTTGCCCGGGATGCGTTTCGTGGCGCGCAGGGGCGCGAGCTCAGCCAGATCCACCCCGAGGTGGTGCACGACGATCTTGTCTTCCGGACAGCCAGCCTCGAGGAGCAGGTTTCGAAGGTCGTTCGAGGCTGCAAGGAAGAGGGTTGCGCGCTCGAAGAGCCGCTGAACGCGCGTCATGTAAAACCACCAGCCCGGCCAGTATCGCTCGCGAGACAGGAGCACCGAGACGTCGTGGCCGTGACACGAGACGACTAGAGGGAGATCGTGCCGATCGGCGAAGTCCAAAGCGTAGGCGCCGTTGTGCCCGAAGTGCGCGTGGAGAAGATCGTAGCGCGCGCGACGGAGTTCCCGGTCGAAGGCGGGAGCATGGCTGGTGAGGCCGTACATCAGGTCGGCGACGGGTCGTTCGATGCCAGGGGGAACGACGGACACGACGCGATGCCCCGGAAAACGCTCTGGGTGCAAGACCCGTCGCGCCAAGACGGTCGCTTCATAGCGTTCGTGATGACGGAGCTCGTCGTGAATGAACGTTTCCGAATAGGGGAGGAAGTTGTTGCGGAGGACCGCGACACGACCGGGTGCGGGTGCGGTCGTCATCCGGATGCTCGGCTTTGGTGGGAACGGAGGCTGCGGTTATCCAGCGCGCGAGCGGCACGCGCAGCTTCGTTCATCTGACTCTCCTGGGACCCGTGGAACACCAACGGAGGAAAGCATTGGTCGACGGTGCCGCGGCGGCGCAAGCGCCGGGTGAATTGGCGTCCGACGCCGCTCGAGCAATTTGGGTCCCGACGCCAGCGGCTCGGATCGATCGGCACCACGCGATACCTCAGGGTCTGAAGCGCGGCATGGTTGATGAGAAAACCGTTGAGATCGAACCACGCTGTCTCGCGAACGGGCAGCTGGGGATGAGGCTTGCGTTCGAAGTCGATCCAGCGACCGTCCGGCTCGTCGTCTTCGGCCGAGAGCAGGTTCAGTACGTGTGGGTGGGCACCGCTCTTGGAGCGCGCTTCTTGCAGGTCCAGCGCTCGCGAAAGAAATGAGGGGTCGAACTCCAGATCGTCCTGCAAAAAGAGGTGGTGGGGCGCGCCGGAACGCTGCGCCAGGAGAAACGCGAGCTGGTAAATGGCCCAAAACTTAGGCTTGCCCAGGTGCCGCCGGGCGCGCATCCACACCAGGCGCTCTCTGAAGACTTCGTCCAGGTCGAAGCGCAGTCGGTCGTACGCCTCCCGGAACTCGGGCCCCGAGTGATCTTCCAGGACGAAGATGCGGCAGCGGTGCGTCAGGTTCGCTTCCGCCAGAGCAGGTCTGAGAGCAGCGAGAAGGTCGTCGAGGGCCGGCGCACGGCGATAGGTCGTGAGAAACACGGCGAGTCGGTCGGCGGCCTCTGCCGGCGCCGAAACGCTTGCCCGCTCCAGCCAGTCGCTGGCTGATTCCACTCCCGACCGAGTGACGTGATCGAATTCGAAGCACGCCGAATCCGGCGGGAGGCTGGAACGCGGCTGATTCGTCCATTCCCGCACCCAGCCTACGATCGCGCCCCAGGTACCCATGGCGCGCCAAGGGTAGCAGGCTACCCTGGCTTGTCAGCTCAGCGGGTCTTCAGGGGAGCTTCACGTCGGCGGGCAGGGCGATCTTGGGTTGGGTCAACAGATCGCGGGCGATTGTCACTTCGACGAGATCGATGGCCTGGCTGCCGGCGACCTTGCGAAGCTCGGCCGTTCCCTGGTCCGGCGCGCCATTCATGCGTTTTGCCATTGCCACGTAGAAAGCGGCTTCCACCTGTTGGACGCGGTCGTGCGCCGCTTCGAGCAGCGCCTCGTCTCCGATGCGTCCTCGCCCCCACGACCGCAGCTTGGCCACCCAACCCGTGGCATCGGCGAGCCGGGAGAAGGCTTCCTCCGAACTTCCATCGCTTGGCGCGCTGAGCTTCCGTTCGAGAAGCCGCTGCCAAAGAGCGATGTAGATCAGATCCTCGGGCGCCAAATCCGCACTGAGCGCTTCGCGTGTCGCCTTGCGCGCGGTGCGGAGGTCGCCGGTCGTCAGAGCGCGCCGCGAAATGTCCGTGAGCGTCGCCGTGAGCTGTCCGAGATCGGATTGGGAAGCTTCGAGGGCGCGTTCCGCCGCGCGACGCGCTGCCTTGTCCTCGCCATAGTGCTCGAGGATTCGTGCGAGGGACCGTTCCACGCGGGCGCGACTGTCCTGGGTGGTGTCGACCTCGCTGGCAGCGAGAACCTTGTCGAGAGCGCGGCGGAGGGCGACCTCTGCTGCTCGAGTGTTTCCTCGATCGCGCTCGATCGCGAAGATCTCCTCTTCGATCTCCGCCTCGGCGATGATGTCGCCTCCGCTCTGGGCGACCTGGACCGCCGCGCCGAGAGAACGAAGCGCTTCGTCCGGATTGCCGCGCTGCCGCTCGATCCCCGCTAGGCTCTTGAGGGCCGGCACCGTCGCTTCCCCCCGGACCGCGCGTTGAAAGTGGGGCAAGGCTCGATCGAGGTGTGCGCTGCGCGTTTCGAGCACCCCCATCACGTAGTGAAGGCGCGCCGGTCGCGGCGTGATCGTCGCGTAGCGTGGGTCTTCGGCGAGCTCGAGCAGCGGGGCGGCCCCCGCAAAAGCGCGCCGGGCGTCTTCCAGTTGCCCGACGCGGTCTTCCTGCACGACCGCTCGGAGCACGAGCGCGAGCGACCAGGCGACCGCTTCTGCGGAAGCCCTGTGGTCCAAGTTCTGCGACAAGAGTGTCGTGGCGACGTCGGCCATACCGAGGTCGACCAGCATCATCGCGAGCGGCATCGCCGTTTCGGCTTCCCCCGGCGCGCTTCGGTAGAGGCCGAGGGCGGCACCCCAGGCCGCCCCTCGCGCGACTCGTCGGTCGAGGCCGGTCTCTGGCGCACCTTCGCTCTGAGCAGCGTCGAACAGGCGGAACAGGTCGACCCAAGCGTCGGGTGAATCCTCTTCGCCCGCCGTTCGCAGGCGATCCCTCATGCGCGGTGGCAGAATGCGCAGCAGATCCGCTCGATCGAGGACCTGGAGGGCTCCGAGCGGATCGCCATGGCGGAGGTGAAGCGCAACGAGGATCAATCCGCCGCCGCGAACCGCACGGTAGGCTTCGAGAGCCTCGTCGCGGTCCATCGGCGAAACGATGGGACGTTCCGCGATATCCGACTCGAAGGCGGTTTGGATCCACGCGATGACGTCCCGATCGGCGGCCTGGAGCATTCCAGGGGAGGAATCGATCAGCGCTTGCTGCACACTGATCCGTTGGCGCTCTCCAGCGGCCTGGAGAGCACTCATCTGGGAGCTTGGCGCGGGCCACGAAGCGAGGGCATGCAGATGACGCTGCACGTCGCTCTTCAGCGGTCCGTCCGGCAGGATGCGCTCCAGCTGTTGATAGAGAGCGCGCGCTCGCCCCGCGTTGCCGACTCGAGCTGCCTCGGTTGCACCGTAGTTCAGCGCCTTTTCGGAACGAGACAGTGCCTCTGGCCACATTTGCCCCGCCTGAAGGAGCAGGAAAGCGCCGCTGAGTGCATCGTCGCCGGCCGCGAGCTCGCCCTCGCTGAAGCGGCGTTCGCTGCGGGCGAGCTGTGTCTGGATGGCTCCAACGAGCAGGCTGAGCTCTTTCGCCCCGCGTTCGCGGTTCAGGAGTAGCTCATGCGTGGTCTTCGCGAAGGCCTCTTCACTGACCGGAGTCGCCTCGATGTCGCCCACGTCGGCCTGGTGGGCCGTATCGGGTCCGGGGCCCGCTTTTGGGGTGCAGGCGATACCGCTCCACGACAGGAGGAGGGCGAGTCCCGGGCCTCCCCAGCGCACGGACGAAAGTCTCACAGGGAGGTTTTACGGACGCTCGGGCCGCGACGCTAGAGCTAGATCCCGGCGCGGAAAGGCGCTCCGGCCGTCGCGGGCCCCTGACGGGGCGAGGGCCCGCGACGACCTGCGTAGCCCCCATGATCGCCGGCTAGCAGGTTGTTTCTCGGGGTCTTTGCAAAGACCCCGCCCTACCGCTGCGCGGCAGGGTCCCACCCCAAAACCGCTTCGCGAAAAGTTCCCGGAGAGTTCTTTGCCGCGAGCTAGAGCTAGATCCTGGCGCGAAATGAGGCTCCGGCCGTCGCGCACCCCCGCAGGGTGAGGGTGCGCGACGTCCTCTGTAGCCATCGCTTACGCCGGCTAGCGTTTTTTCTTGGGGTCTTTGGCAAAGACCCCGCCTCGCCGCTGCGCAGCGAGGCGCCCCAAACCGCTTCGCGATGGGAAAGCCTGGGAAAGCCTCCTACAAACCGTAGGATCCGAGCAGGCGGACGCTGCTGATTTCGCCCAGCGGTCCACCGACTGGCGCGATGTAGGAGGCCCGCAAGAAGAGCGGCCCGAGCTCGTAGCCGAGGGAGGGTTCGATCATCAGCTGGAAGGACCCGGCTTCTTCGAGTGGCTGTTCGGTGTCGATGGGTTCGATCACGTTCCACACGAGCCAGGCGTCGAGCCCGAGCCAGAGCTTGTTCCAGACGTCGTACTCGAGGGTGCCTCCGGTCACGCTGCTCATGAAGATGCCGCGCACGCCGTAATCGGCGTCAGTCGTCTCACCGCGGATCTTGGGGGCGATCGTGAGCTTGGTGCTGCCGACGGCCACGAGCCTCTGGGTTCGATAGCTGATGCCGACGGACGGCGTGATGGGAAGCCGGCCGACGGCGTAGAGCTCCGCCTCGCGCCAGCCGCGTCCTCCGTCGGCGGTTTGATTGACGTTGGTCTGGATGACACCGGTCGTATCGGTGGAGGCGGGATCTGGATCGCCCTGCGCGATCGGAATTCCGATGCCGACAGCGATTGGCACGTCGACCCAAGTCGACACGCGGTATCGGTACTCGCCGAACACTTCGGCGTTGCCGAAAGCCGTCTGGGTCTGCCGCTGGGTTTGCCCCTGAATGTCACCCACCGACCACGCGAGACGGGCACCGGCGCTGAGCTCCGGCGAAAGATCGTATCGTCCTCCGACGATTGGCGCGAAGGTCGTCGCATCCGCGATGCGCGAGTCCGCATTTACCGCGGGGGTCCGTCCCCAGGCGAGGACCAGGTCCGCGTAGACGCGCACCTGGTCGCGTGGTGGAGGAGGCGGCTGGGGCGCTTCCTCGGCTTTTGCCGCCTTCCCCTTCTTCCCGCTCTTTTTCTTGGAGACCCCCGAAGTCGAGTCTTCCGGACCTTCCTCGTCGAAGCCTTCGGTGTCGGCGGGATCTTTCCCTTCGGCGAGGGAACCGCGAGGTTCTGCTTCCTCCTCGGGCTTCTTTTCAGCGTCCTCCGAGGTGCCTTCGGGCGCTTCGGCAGCAGCCTCTTCCTGCGCCTCGGCGCGCTCGATCCCCCCGAGTGCCGGACCCCAAAGCCAAGCGGCGACCGCCGCGCCTACGCAGCAATTCCGCCTTCGATCTCCCCATTGCCCGCTCCCCATGCGAAAATCTCCCTACCCATCGTCACACTACAGCGAAAGCAGGATGCGTTGCATGTGGTTTCGTGAAGGGGCGGAGTACGAACCCGAGGGGCTCGTCGAGCCGTTCAGGTCGACACCCCCGATCGAGTGCGGTGCCGCGCTTGCTGGGCTGTCCGCCGGATGTGGTCGCTGTCTCTCCTCGTCCCTCGGTACAGCTTCCTGGGAAGCTGTACTAAGGTATCGAGCGGATGAGTCGAGAGCAGCGTCCCGTGCCAAAGCGTCTGGCCGACTTCGAGGTCATCCGGCGCCTCGGAATCGGGGGCATGGCGGAGGTGTTCCTCGCGAAGAAGCGAGGTGCGGAAGGCACCTACAAGCTGCTCGTCCTCAAGCGAATCCTGCCCGCCTACATCTCGTCCCGGCGATTCCGCGCGATGTTCGCCGAGGAGGCGCAGCTCGCCACGCGACTGAATCACCCCAACATCGTCCAGGTCTACGACTTTCAGGACTACGGCGACGACGGCCAGCTCCTCAGCATGGAGTACGTCGAAGGGCCCGACCTCAGGCGACTCATCAAAGGCGCGCGCGAGAAGGGGCAGCGGATTCCACCTCCAGTGGCGGCGTATATCATCGCTGAAGTCGCCAAGGGCCTTCACTACGCTCATGAGCGCAGGGACGAGGGGGGCAAGCCCCTCGATATCGTCCACCGCGACGTCTCCCCACAAAACGTTCTTCTCAGCTACGACGGCGCGGTGAAGGTCGCCGACTTCGGCATCGCCTCGGCGAACCTGTTTCGAGAAGAGCCAGGCGTCTTGAAGGGCAAGACGGCGTACATGTCGCCGGAGCAAGCCCGTACGGAAAAGGTCGATCGGCGCACGGACATCTACTCCCTGGGTGTGGTGCTCCACGAGATGCTCACGGGTCGTCCCCTCCATGGCAGTCTCGAGGGAGACGAGCTGCTCGAAGCGGTACGGCGCGGCCAGGTGGAGCCCCCCAGCACTTACGCGCTCGGGGTGCCACCGGAGCTCGATGCCCTGGTGATGAACGCGCTCGCGATCGATCCCGAAGCTCGCTACGCGACGGCGCGTGAAATGGCTGCGGCGATTACCCGCGCGCTGTTCGAAGCCCAGCAGTTCGTCGATGCCCACGCGCTCGAAGCGGTCATTGCGGAGTTCACGGAACAGCGCACCGATGCCGGACTGGAAGCGGAACAAGGCGACGTTCCCGAGGCCGAGTCCGTGCAGGTCGAGCCGGAACCGGCGGAAGACGGTGGTTCGGAGGACACGGGCGCGGGCTTGGCGCTGGGGGCATCGGGAGCACCGCGGGAGCGGGGCCGCGAGGTGCGCCACGTGGCCGTGGTGGCCTTGCGCCTCGACGGTTTTGTCGAGCTGGCCCAGAAGATCGGAACGGCGCAGGCCGCGTCGGCCTTCGAACGCCTCCGCTCAACGCTCGACGCTATCGCGTTCAAGCGGAACGTGCGTCTCGATTGGAAGGCTGCGCCCGAAGGTGTGGTGACCGAGGCGTATGCACTTGCCGGGTTGTTGTCGAACCCCTCGGGTGCGGCCGCTGACGCGGTGTGGTTTTCGGTGGACGCCCACGACGCGATCGCCGGCGCCGGGGCGGATCTGCCCTCGGAGATCCTCGCTGAGATCGGAATCGTGCGCGGCATCGCTTCCGGGCGTCGTGACCCGGCCGGACACTTGATCGACCATCGCTTGGAGGAGCCAGCGATCTTTCTCGCCGATTTGCTCCGCAGTCGAGCCGAGGTGGGGGTCAGTCTGGTGGCGGGCGGGCTGTATCGCCTGGTCCGCAGAGACTTCTTGTGGGGGGATGCTCCCACCGTCCAGCTTCCGGACGACTCCGGGCAGGACTTGCCGCGCAACATGCGGATTTACTCCCTGCTGCGCCCCCTCACTCGCGAGGAAAAGCTCCAGGAAATGGCCCTCGCGCCGAGCGAGCTGATCGGACGCGACGCCGAGCTCGCCGACCTCCATGCTGCCTACTACAGCGTCGTCGGGCCGACCGCGGGGGAGGGGCGCACGGCCGCTCGTGTCGTGTCCGGTGACTTGGGCATCGGCAAGACCGCGCTGGTGAACGCGTTCGTGAACGAGCTACCCCCCGACGCCCAGGTGCTGCGGGCCGAGTGCTCTCCCGTTCGCCGGGACGTGCCCTACGCCACGGTGGGGGAGTGGGTGCGCGAGCTCACCGGGCTCACCGGAGAGCACTCCACGGAGGCCGCCGAGCAGCGTGTGGCCGACGCGCTCGGCGAAATGCCCGGCGAAGAGCGAGGCGCCGTCGTGCAGCGCATGGCTGAGCTGACCACAGGTCGAGCTGCGCGCGCCCAAGACGAAGGCGAGGAGGCCCACAATCGATCGCTCATCTACGCCGGCTTGCGGCGGTTTCTCGCCCGCGCTGCCGAGACGGGACCCCTCGTGGTGGTGCTCGACGGCATGCAGTGGTGCGACAGGTCGAGCTTGGAGCTCGTGGCGGAATTGGTCCGTCATGGGGAGCCGCTGCCCCTTCTGGTCATCCTCGTCACCCGCCCTGACGAGCGGACCGCGACCTTCGTCGAAGGCCTGGTGCGGGTCGATTTGCGTGGTTTGAGCGCAGAAAACCAGGCGCGCTTGCTCCAGGCTCGGCTCGGAGTCGGGCCCGGCGTGGAACGGGTTTGTGCCGACGTGCTCCCGCGTGCGGCAGGGAATCCCTTCTTCTTGCTCGAGATGGTGGATGCGCTCTTGGAGCGGGGAGTGCTCGAAATCCGGGAAGGCGAGGAGGGGCATCAGACCCTGGAGCGAGTGGAGCTCGCTGGCAGCATCGTGGCGCTCCCCTCGACTCTGGAGCAGCTCATCGCCGACCGCCTCTCGGAACTCCCCCGGGAGGAACAGGAGATCATCGACTGGCTCGCCCTGGCCGGTGGCCCGTTGCCTCGGACCGATCTCACCGCGCTTGCGGGTCTCCGAGCGACCGACGCCATTGGCCGCTTGTGCGCTCGAGGGCTTTGCGACATTCGCGGTGACGTGGTCGACGTGCGCCACCCGCTCACTCGAGACGTGGCTTACCGAGCCCTCGACGAGGAGCCCCGCGCTCGGATGCATCGCGCCTTGGGTGAGCTGTTGGCCGAAGGTCCCCAGGGCAAGGGACTCAACGCCGCGGTGGTGGCGCGACACTTGGCGCGCGGCGGAGCCACGGATCAGGCGGTGGAACTCTACCTCGAGGCGGCCGGCGCGGCGCGCGGTAGTTATCAAATGCCTTTGGCCACCCGCTGCTACAAAAAGGTGGTGGCAATGCTGCCCGCGAGCGATCTCAGGTTGCTCGAGGCGCATGAGGCGCTCGAGGCGATTGCGCGCAACGAGGGCAAGTGGCGCGAGAGGCGGGCGCACCTCAGCCGGTTGCGAAAGCTCGCCCGCACCAGTCACAAGGGCTACTGGATCGCCACGGCCCTCATCCGCACGGCCCGCTACGAACTCGATGGAGGGCAACTGGCGCGCGCCCGGGTGTCGGCCGAACGGGGTGAGCAGGCCTCTTTGGCTTCGGGGGCTCAGGTCATCGTCGTGCAGGCGCAGGCTCTCCTAGCAGAGGTGCTGCGAGACTTGGGTGACATGCAAGGGGCACTCTCGGCGGTCGACCGGGCTCTCGAGAACGCGGAAGCGGGGGAGATTACGGCGCGCCTGCGAGCCGAGGTACTTCGGACCAAGGGCACGCTACTGCGCCGGGTCGGACGTGTCGAAGAGGCGGTGGCGTCCTACGCAGAGGCCATCGCCGTGTTTCAGCGGGTGGGGGCTCGGCGCATGGAGGCGCGGGCGAAGAGCTCGACGGCGTTCGCGATGTACGTGCTCGGACGCTACGAGGACGGCGTGACGCTGGGCCTCGACGCGATGCAGATCGATCTGGCCATCGGCGGTCGGTTTCAGATCGCCAAGACCTTGAGCAACGTCGGGTTGTGCTACGCCGGGCTTGGCGACTTCAAACGAGGGCTCGGCTACCTGAATCGTTCCCGAGAGGCTCACGAGCGATACGGCGAGCGCGACTCGCGAGCCGACACACTCCTCGCGACGGCGGAAGTCTTGATGGAGCAGGGTGACCTCGAGCAGGCGCGCAGCATGACCGGTGATGCAGCTGCTCTCAATCAGGTGACCGGCAGCGCCTACGATACGATCCACGAGAGGATTCTGAGCGGCATCTTGGCCCGCGCCACGGGCGATTCCCATACCGCCGTGGTCCGCGCGTTCGAGGCGCGCCGCGCCGCCGAGGCCCAGGCCTATGCAGCATTTCACATCTACGCCATGGCTCTCGAGGCGGTGGCGCGTGTGGAAATCGGGGAGAGCCACACCGGGATCCTGCTGGCGACGACGGCACTGGGCGCGATCGAAACGCTCCAAGGCTCCGAGTACGGTCTTCAAACGCGAGCGCTCAGCTGCAAGGCTCTGGCCTTGGCCGGTTCCCCTCAGACCGCGAAGCTGTCCGCACGGGCGCGGGAGTTCGCTCTCCGTCAGCTCGAGTCGGTGCGCGACCCCGAGATGCGCGAGCGCTTCGCGGCGCGTCCGCCCGTTCGAAAAATCCTCGGCACCGCGGGGTCGGGGGAGCCAGCGGCACGTCCGTCGGACGGTGAGGGAGGCGCCTACTCGTGAGCGATCCAGGTCCCCGGCGGCTCGCGATTGTCCTTTCGGGTGGCGGCGCCCGCGGGGCGTACGAGGTCGGAGTGCTGTCCTACCTGTTCGACGAGCTCACGCGGGCGCGCGGGCGGGGTCTTCAGGTCGACATCGTCTGTGGGACAAGCGTCGGGGCCATCAATTCGGCCTACCTCGCGGCGCACCTCACCGACCCGCGCTACGGGGTGCGCCGCCTGGTGGAGCTCTGGGAGAACCTGCGCCTGGAGCAAGTGCTTGGCTTCAGCTTTGCGCACGCGCGGCGGCTCCCGCGACTCCTGACGGGAGGAGCCGCGGGAGGGCTCTTTGACGTCTCCCCGATGGCGCGCCTGGTCCGCAAGGAGATCCCTTGGCGCGCCATCACCCACACGATGCGAGCCGGCTCGCTGCGGGCTCTCAGCATCACCGCGACCGAGATCTCGACCGGTCGCACTGTCCTGTTCATGCAGACGGGACCCGGTTCTGGGCTGCCGATGCACGCCCCGCCGCGCACCCTGATCCGGGGGGAGCGCATCGGACCGCATCACGCACTCGCCTCGGCGTCGATCCCGCTTCTGTTCCCCCCGGTGGCGATCGGCAAGCAGCTCTACATGGACGGCGGGCTCCGGCAGAACACGCCCATCGCGCCGGCCCTGCGACTCGGTGCCACGCACGTGCTCGTGGTGGGCACATCGAGGCTCATCCGTGGGGTGAGGTCGGAAGCCAACCGAGAGATCCCCACGACCGCTTTCGTTTTGGGCAAGGTGATGAACGCCCTCTTGCTCGATCACCTCGACAACGATCTGAGCACCGTCACCCTGCTCAACGATCTGATCCACAATGGGCGGACTGCCTTTGGCGGCGAGTTCGTCGACGAGATGAACTCCGCCGCGGCCCAGAGAGGTGGGCACCGACTGACGCCGGTCGAAACTCTCATCGTTCGCCCGTCCGAAGCCCTGGGGGCTCTGGCCGCGCAGTTCCTCCGTCGGGGAGGGGTGAAGAGCGGCACTGCCATCACACGCCGCATACTCGGGTTCATCGACTCGGGTCGTGGTGAGGCGGATCTTGCGAGCTATCTGCTTTTCGACGGGAACTTCGCCCAGATGTTGATCGATCTCGGTCGCTCCGACGCGCGTGCCCAACGGGACCGCATCATCGACTTCATCGCGGAGCTCGATGCCACGCCGCCCGCGCCGAGCGGAGGGTACTCCCCTTGGGGGATCCCACCGCCTGCAGTTGGTTGAAGGGCGGTTTCGCTGGAGAAGCGACACGCCGCTTTCGGCGGGTCTTCAGTACGGCGCAAGCCGGCGTGCACGCGGGCGCGTTCCGTCAAAGGGAGGAAAGCGCGTCTTGAATCTCGCCGAGGGTTTTCCCGTCGCCGTGCTTCTGGGCGACGGCCATCCCCTGCTCGAGCCACACCCGGGCTTCTTCGGCACGCCCCGCCTCGGCCAGGGTCTGGCCGGCCATGAGGTACTGCGGCAGGTAGGAATCGTCGGCCTCGCGAAGTGCCTCGAAGGCGGTCATCGCGTCGTCGACTCGCCCTTCCTTGCGGTACTCCATGGCGAGCGCATAGCGGGCGAAGGCATCCGCTTGTCCGCTGTCGACCATCTTTTCGAGCATCGCGAGGCGCTTGTTCATCGGGAAGGCTCCTGAGAGTCGTTTCTGGACACCATGCCGGGCTTTTACTCGAACTGCAGAAACTGGGCGAGGATCCGCTTCGAGCCGTAGCCGGGGAATCGAGCGACGACGCTCGGCGGCCCTCCGGTTTCCACGCGCTCGACGATCCCGCGCCCGAACTTCTTGTGCTGCACGCGATCGCCCGGTCGCACGATGATCGGTTCGTCCTCGTCGCGAGGACCGTCGTCGAAGTGGTCCCGCGCCGCGTCGTCGAAGGCGTCGTGGTCGACCATGCGCTCGCCCGGACTCAGGCTGAGCTGACGCTCGGCACGACGGCCCCCCGGCGAAAGGTTGGTTTCGGTCGCACCGCGCGACCAGCCCGAACGCTGTGCGAAGCCCCCGCGGGCGGACGCACTGCCCGCATAGCTGCTGCCACCGTAGCCACCCGTTCCGTAGCCACCCGAGCGTCCGTAGCCGCTGGAGTACCCCGCTGCCCCGTAAGCGCCCGGTGTTGCGCTTCGCGTTTCGCCCTTTCGCTCCACCACTTCGTCGGGCAGGTCTTCCAAGAAGCGGCTCGGCGCAAGGTACTTCGTTCGACCGAAGATGAAGCGAGTCCCAGCGTGGCTGATGTGCAGCCGCTTGCGCGCGCGGGTGATCGCCACGTAGGCGAGGCGTCGCTCCTCGTCGAGCTCTTCGGGATCTTCCCCATCGAGGCCTCGGTAAGGAAACGTCTCCTCCTCCATCCCGGTGAGCCAAACCTGATCGAATTCGAGGCCCTTGGCGCTGTGCACCGTCATCAGTGAGACGGCGGGTGCGTCCTGCATCGTATCGACCGCCGCGACCAACGAAACGCGTTCGAGGTAGCCGGACAGGGACGGCTCCTCTCCCGACTCGGGCGCCTCGGCTTCGTATTCTGCGATCGAACCGACGAGCTCAGCGAGGTTCTCGAGGCGTGCGTCGCTCTCCGCGTTGTCCTGCTTCTCGAGGGCCGCCCGATAGCCGGTTTGGTCGAGCATGCGCTCCGCGAGCTCGCTGGGGGAAAGTTCCTCGGAGGCCTTCCGCAGCGCTTCGACGAGCTCGTGGAAAGCGGCCAGTTTCTTCTGCGCGGCCGCCCCGAGCCCCCCGCTTTTCGAGGTGACGGGGAGGGCGGCGTATGCGCTCAGCGCATTTTCCGCCGCCACGTCGAGGAGACGAGCCACGGTCTTCGTGCCGATGCCTCGCGCTGGCGCGTTGATGATGCGCAGGAGATCGGCGTCGCTGTCCGGGTTCGAGACGAGTCGCAAATACGACAGGAGGTCCTTCACTTCCGCGCGCTCGAAGAACTTCATCCCCCCGATGATTTGGTAGGGGATGCTTTCCCCGCGCAGCGCTTCTTCGAGCACGCGAGACTGGGCGTGGATGCGGTAGAAGACCGCGAGCTCGTCGCCGCGCACACCGCTGGCGCGCGCCTTTTGAATCCCGGAGACCACCCATGCGGCTTCCCCGCGCTCGTCACCGCACCCGCGGCAGAGCACCTTGTCGCCCGGATCTGCGGAGGTCCAAAGCTCCTTGGGTTCACGCTCGAGAGCGGGTTCGATCACACCGAGGGCCGCGCGCACGATGTTGCCCGTGGAGCGGTAGTTCTGCTCGAGCTTGACGATTTTCGCGTCGGGGAAGTCTCGGCGAAATCCTCGAATGATGCGTACGTCCGCGCCGCGCCACCGGTAGATCGACTGATCGTCGTCGCCGACCACGCAGAGGTTGCGACTGGCGGCGCTGAGGGCCCGGACGATTCGGTACTGAACGACGTTAGTGTCCTGAAACTCGTCCACGAGCACGTGGTCGAACTTGCGGCGGAGATCGCGCCCGGCCAGACTGTCCGGATCTTCGACGAGGCGCATCACCTTGAGCAGGAGGTCTTCGAAGTCGACGGCGTTCGCGCGGGAGAGCGCCGCTTGGTACTCGCTGCCGATGGCGGCGAGATCGGCGTCGAACCCGTCGCCCAACGGATTTGCGACCGGGTCCCCGCCTTCTCGCTTGCACGCCCCGATGAGGGAAAGAACGTACTTCGGCGGATACCGCTTTTCGTCGAGGCGGAGGTCTTTCGTGACGCGGGTGACGACGGCTTTCTGATCCGAATCGTCGTAGATGACGAAGTTACGCGTTAGGCCGGCTTCCTCATGGTAGCGCCGGAGCAGCTTGGCGCAGATCCCGTGAAAGGTGCCGACCCAGAGGTCTCGCGCGATGGATTCACCCGCCAACTCCTCGATCCGGCTGCGCATTTCACCGGCCGCCTTGTTGGTGAAGGTGACGGCCAGGATGCGGTACGGCGCAACGCGGTGCGTCGCCAGAAGGTTCGCGATGCGAAAGGTGATCGTGCGGGTCTTGCCGCTGCCGGCCCCGGCGAAGATGAGCAGGGGGCCACCTTCATGCGTGACGGCGGCCGCTTGGGGCTCGTTGAGCTCGGTCATGGCGGTTCGGGGGCGCGGGGCGCCCGTGATCCGACCGTTTGAGGATCTCGAGGCGGCGCGCCGGTGTACCGCTTAGCGCCGACCCGAGCGTCACTCAAGGCGGGGCCTCGTTTCGGTCGAGTCATTCGCGTCGGTGGGTTCTGCGAGCGAGAAAAACGCCGAGCGACGATCCCACGAGCGCAACCAGGAGCAGCACCGCGCAAGTCAGCGCGAGAAGCGCCGGCCTGGTGGTTCCGCCTCCGACTGCCGCCACGAGCGCGACGAAGAGCGACGCGACGGGCCCCCCGGAGGCCGCTTGCCGGGCGGTCGCGCGCTCGCCGAAGCGGGCACAGAGGTATCCGGAGGCCAGGCACGCCGCGACGTGCGAGGCGAGCAGCAACAGCGCTCTCGCCGTCGAATGGCTCCCGTCATCCCCCGATCCGGTGAGCCAGTTGATCAGGATTACTGTCGGAATCCACAGCGTCAGCGCAAAGCCCGCACCGATGGGGATCCACTGCCAGCCAGGGCGAGGCTGGACGGCGGCCTTTTCGTCGGTGCAATCGTGATCTCCGTTCAAGAGAGGCTTCCTCGCTGGCGAAGGCGAGCGTACTACAGCCCCAAATGGCGTTTCTGGATCCCTTCCGGCTCGACCGCGAGCTTCGAGACGCGGCAGTCCGCGTCAGGCGCTGGCGGCGGGCGCTCGCCGAGGGCCGTCGACTTCAGGATGACCCATTTCTGGGGCGAGAGTTTCCTGGCAAGACCACGTTCGATCAGGTGCGCGAGCTCCGGGAGGACGATCCGCTTCGGAAGCCGCTCCTGCGCTGGATTCATCGCCTCACGGACGAACGGATCGCCGTGCCCTGGACGACGCGAGAGTGTTTCCTCGAACGGGGTGAGCCCTGCGTCGTTCGAGAGCCTCGCGAAGGGCGGTACCCGCGCCGTGCCATGATTCAGGGGGTTCTCGAGGGGACCTCTGCGGAAGCCCGTGCCTGGGGGCGCGCCCTCGAAAGCCACGCTGAGCCCCTCGGGCGGCATCGCGCCGAGATGGCCGTGCGCCGCGCGGAGGTGGCGCGCCGATTGGGCCTCGTTTCTCCCGACGCACTAGAAGCCGGAGGCGTCGCTCCCGAGTCGAGTGCTCGCCGCTTGCTCGATGCGACGGATGAGCTGTCGCTCGAGCTGACGGAGCCTGGATTCGTGCCTTACGTTCGTGCCGCTCTGGCGTCCGAAGCGGTCGAAGGGTGGCCAGCACGGATCGCTCCCGACACTCTCGGTCGTCTCCTCGGGGACCAGGCTTGGCTTCGCTCCGTCCCTCTCGATCCGGGTCCGATGCCGGCGCGGCTTGCGCCAGCGAGTTTCGTGCGGGCGTTTGGACAACTGGGGTTCGCCTGGGCCGAAGCGCTCGCGCCGCGCGATCAGCCCTTCGTCGTCGCCTACGATCCGTATGAGCTCGGCTCTTGGTCTCACGGGTTCTTGTTTGCCGAGATCCCCCAGGGCGCTGCCTTTGCGAGGCGGCGTCTCGGCATCGGTCGACTAGCGGTCGAGGGACACGTTCGGGCCCTCGCCCTGGCGCAGGTGCAGACGCTTCGGTTGGCGGCCCTGCGCGTGCTCGTGCGCAGGGCGGCGCTGTCGGGTCGCGCGACCCTCGAGGCGAGTTACGTCGAGCTCACCGAACGTTTGTTTCGAGAGCCGCTCCCTCCGCAGACGGCCCTCGGCATATTGCGCATCGGCGTCGACGATCCGCAGCGCTTTGCGGGCGCTTTGCGCGCCGCCGCACGCGTCCGCGAGCTCATGGAGGAGTACGACGAAGACTGGTTCGACAACCCGCGCGCGATCGAGCGGGTGCGGGAAGAAGTCCGTGTGCCTCCGCAAGTCGCCGTGGACGAAGGAGAGCTCGACCGGGGAATTGACGCGCTCTGCTTCGTCCTTCGCGCCAGGTTGGGCTGAAGGGACCGGCGGCCGAGCCGTCCCGGTCCGTCATCGCAGCGAAGGTCGGCGAGGTCGCACTCGCGGCGAATTGGTTCATCGATCGCGGGCTCGCCGAGAGTCGAGGCGACATGGCGAGCCCGACACGGCGATTCCGATGCGCGCTTCTCTGTACGTCGGCGCGTTGCCTCAGCGCCCTTCTCCCGAGGGTGTGTAGTGAGGTACGGTCGGGTAAAGTGCGCGCTGCGCTAACGATCGGGGAAATGGATGCGACAACCGAAGGTGTTCTGTATCGGGTTTCACAAGACGGGGACGTCTTCGTTGGCGCATGCGCTGTACGTTTTGGGATATCGTCTCACCGGCGCTCCGCTCGACTTCTTCGACTACGACAGCATTCGAGAGCTGCCACCCGAGCAGGCCCGGGCGCGCGTTTGGGATCACATGCCGACCGTCGTCAAGCAGAACGACGCGTTTCAGGACACGCCTTGGTTCATGTTCTATCGGGAGCTCGACGAGCGCTTCCCGGGAAGCAAATTCATCCTCACGACGCGCCCCACCGAGTCATGGGTCAAGAGCGTCGTCGCGCACTTTGGCGATGCCGTCATACCCGATCATCGTTGGATTTATGGGGTGGAGCACGCACGTGGCAGCGAGGACGTGTACACCCGCGTCTACGACCAACACTATCGGGACGTCCGAGCCTACTTCGCGGAACGCCCGGACTCCCTTTTGGAAATGAACATCACGGCTGGCGATGGGTGGGAGAAGCTGTGCCCCTTCTTGGGCTACGATCTGCCGCACGTCGACTTTCCGCAGCAGAACGTCGCGGTGAAGAAGAAGCGAGGGCTGGTCGAGCGGACGGCTCGGCGATTGCGCAACAAGACCAAGCGCCTTCTCGGGCGAGATGACGACGCGCTGGCAGCGTTCCGCGTGTGGCGCGCTTGCTATCACACCCTGGAGGGCATGGATGCGACCCTACGCACTCTTCGAGACGGTGTGCGAAGCGCCGAGACCTTCCATGCGCCAATCGAGAATTTGTGTGGCGAGATTCTCGAAGAGGTAACTCGGGTGAAGCGGGTGGTGGGTCTCCAGACCGCCGCGCCTCGGTCGTTTTCCGTGGTCTCGCGAGACGACGCGCGACGGAAATTCGGGTTCGTGGCTCTCGACCTGCGTCACCTGGCCGGCGCAGTCGTCGAGGACAACGTGCGCCAGCCGGTGCTCGAATCGGGGCGCACCGTCGGAAGTGCGATCCTCGGGATCTGCGGGAGGATTGACCAGGTCAGCGGCCAGCTTCGCGCCGTTCGGATCCAGCAGGGAGCGCTTTCGATCGCCTGAGCGATCGGCACAGTCGTCTCAGAAGGAGGAAGCCTGCGTGGGGGTGAGACCCATGCTTTCCACGTGCAATGTGAAACCGAAGACGATCGTGGTGACCGAATCGCCGCTCACGGTCTGTCGCACGGCGGCGTCCACCGAAAATCGGTTCGTCACGTAGCCTGCGCCGGCGCTCACCGCCTGGGATTCGTTCCCTTCGTCGTAGCGATACCCGGCGCGCAGATTCACGTGGTCGGCCACGAGGGCTTCGGCGCCAGCCATCCAACGGAGAGCCGTCTCGTCCCAGGTCGTCGTGTCGGCGACCACGTCGGCTTCGACCGAGAAGTCTGGGGTGCCGTAGCCCACGCCACCCCCAAAGGTGAGCGGTTCGAAACCGTTGCCGGAGTCGAGCAGGTTGGTGCCGACCACCGCCAGCGACAGCTCCGGAATCGGTCGGATGGTGATGCCGGCGTCGAAATTGAAGGTGTCGAGGATGCGCTCGTCTTCGAGTCCCCCGGAGACCAGGCTTGGGCCGAGTGGACCAGGACCATCCTGGTTCAGGCTGAGGACGCGGCCCCCCAAGCCGGCGAAGAAAGCGTCACCGACCGGCATCGCCAGGGCGAAACGAATGTCGTTGTACTGTCGGTTGAGCCCGTCCGGATCCTGTCGGTTCCAGGTGCCGCCGAGTCCGCCCGCCAAGCGCGAACTCGACACGATCGAGTCGACGGCGGCTGCGCCATAGCTTTGCCGGTTCGCCTGCGGCCAGATCTGAGCGAGGGCGCCGACGTGGTAGACGCGTGAGGCGGCCATGTTCGCCGGATTGATGAACAAGGCGCTGGTCGAGTTGCTGAGCGCGCGCTGAGCGCCGCCGAGAGCCGCGGTGCGGGGCGTCTCGATCTCTCCGTAGTTGTATCCGACCTCCGGAGGTAGGTCGCTGGGATCGGCCCACGCGTTACCGGTTCCCGCGACCCACGTGCCGAGGATGGTGAAGGCCGTCAGGGTTGCGCGACCGAAGCGGCGCACAGAGGGACCGCTGCGATTCCGAAGGCGGCGGGACAGGAGAGGAAAACTCATGCTCGTGCTCACCCGTTAGCCAAGGCGCCGCGTTCGGCCAAGAAACCGACGAAATTCTTCTGCTGCGGCCTGCGCCGATGGCGTTTTGGGTGGGAGAGCGAACGCCGCGCGCCCTTCGAGCTCGACTCGACGATCGCCGTGGAGGTGGAAACTCGGCAAGGGTGGTGACGCCGTCGACGTTCGGGTGCGCGCGTCTTGACATGATGAAAGTACAGAAATCGCAGAAGGCACGGACGTGCAGAGCGAGTGCGTGCGCGCAGAGAGCGAGTTTTCTGCTGCATTGAAAGCGCATCCCGCGTGCGCGCTTACCGGGCGGTCGTCAGGGCGTCATCAGAAAAATTTCTGAGGGCATCTCCGCAGCCGTTTTGTCGGCGGAACGACAAAGCCGACAATGTACAGCTTGAAGTTGAGACACTCGCGGTGGTAGCTCCGTTGCCCCGGTTGGGACGCCGTGCCCCGCCTCCGAGAGGACAATTCGATTCGCTGCCCGTGCAATCGAGCCCGCCGCCTTCCGCGTGACGAAGGAGCGTGTTCGGTGTCGGCGCATCGTATCGAGATGCTTCCCCCCTCCAAGGCACCTCCAACGGCACGCCACCGGGAACCCAGATCAACTCGGCGGGACATGCCGCGCAGACGCGATCGGGGCCACGTTCACAAGCGAAGTGACTGGGACGGTGAGCACTTGAGCTGCCTCGAGGGGCAACGTTGGCAAAGAGTTGGTCTGTCGACTCCAAGGGCAGACGAGAGCGTGGGGAACTGGCTATCCACAGCCTGTGGATAACTTGGGGTCCAACTGTCCATTGAACTAAGGATCGACGAGTCGACCGACATGTCTTCGTACTCCACCGTCTTGAACAGCTGGCAAGAGGCCGTCGAGCACACGCGGAAGCGATCGCCCGCGTCATTCGAGCAATGGTTTTCCTCCGTCCAGTTGGACGGCCTCGACGACACCACTGTCCGACTGGCCGCTCGCGACGAGTTCGTGCGTGATTGGGTGAGGACGCACTTTCTTCCCGACTTGATCGGGAAGCTGGATACACTGCTCGACACTTCGGCTGCCGGTGGGCTTCGCGTGGAGTGGCGCATCGACGGCCGACTGGATGATCCCATCTGTCAGGCACCGGCGCCCTCGACTCGAACCGTGTCCAACGAACGCCCCCCGCCTGGACAGCCGCAGCGCACGCCTGCTTTCGAGGGCAGCGCCACGACGAGCGGCTCAGCGCAAGCAATGCCCCGAAGCGGCGGATCCGGGCGACCGTCGAGCATTCCCCCGGGTGGTCATCAGTTCAACTCGCAGGCGCAGCTGAACGAAAAGTACACCTTCGACAATTTCGTCGTGGGTCCGTCCAACGAGCTGGCGTATGCCGCGGCGTTGGCTTCGGCGGGGGGCGGCGGCCCTCGCTACAACCCTCTGTTCATCGCAGGCGGCACGGGTCTCGGCAAGACGCACCTGATGCACGCCATTGCGCACAAGGTCCTCGTCGACCGTGCAGATGCCCGCATCGTCTACGTCTCCGCCGAGCACTTCACGAACGAGTTCATCGAGGCTCTGCAGAACCACCGGATGGATGAGTTCCGTGCTCGCTATCGGACGCGTTGTGACCTGCTCCTTCTCGACGACATTCAGTTTTTGGCGGGCCGCGAGCAGACCCAGGAAGAGTTCTTCCACACGTTCAACGCGCTGCACGACACGGGCACGCCCATCATCGTGACCAGCGACAAGTACCCGCAGCAGCTCCAGCGCATGCCGGAGCGATTGGTGTCGCGGTTCACGTCCGGGTTAGTTGCCGACGTGCAGGTTCCGCAGCTCGAGACGCGAGTCGCCATCGTCAAGAAGAAGGCTCAGCTCGAGCGGATCGATCTGAGCGACGAAGTCGCGGTCCTGCTCGCGCAGAAGGTGCAGAGTAACGTGCGCGAGCTCGAGGGTGCGTTGATTCGCCTCGCCGCCAAGTCGTCCCTCACGGGCCGGCCGATCGACGAAGAGTTCGCTCTGAGTGAGATGGCGATGGTCACGGCAACCCGTCGTGAACCCGTGAGCGTTGCTGACATTCAGCGCGCTGTCTGCAATCACTTCCGTCTCACGAGCGCCGAGCTTCTCAGCAAGGACCGTCACAAGAGCGTCGCGTTCGCACGCCAGGTGGCGATGTACCTGTGCCGCCAGCGCTTGAAGTCGAGCTTCCCCGAGCTCGGGCGCGCGTTCGGCAATCGCGATCACACGACCGTGATGAGCGCCGTTCGTCGCGTGGAAGCGCTTCGGGAGCGCGACCCTCAGGTGAACGCCCACCTCGAAGCCATCGAACAGCGCTTGGCATCGAACGACGACTGACAGGTGCGTAGGCGTTGTGATTGCCCGCGCCGTGCTGCTCCGGCATGCTGGCCTCGTGAGCGTTGATTCGCAGGATCAAGGCGCCGCCCGCGCGAACGGCTCCGAGACCACTCGGGCGCCCTCGCACAACCCCTAGCGCGACAAACGGTTTACCGTTTGTCCCGCACCGACGGGCCGTGAGCGCAGGCGACTGTCGTCTTCCTCGCGTGCGACGAGTGCGGCAATTCGGGGCGGCAATCAGGACACGTTGAAGACCGCAGCCCGCACCACGCAGTCAGCGTGGCGCGGGTTTGCTCGGACTTGCCTGAGCTTCGGTGGATTTCGCGGGTTCCGCCGCTTTTTCCGACGTGGCGGCTTTTCCGGAAACCGCCGTCTTTGCGGAGGTCGAGGCGCTGGGCGCCGTTTTCGAGCTGGGCTTGGCTGACACTTCGGCGGCGTCCACGGCCTTTGCCGACGTGTCGCTCGGCGGGACGAGCTGAGCAGCCACCGCGGGCAGAGGACGCGGGGCGCGCGGCTGGCTTTCGTCGATTTGCGACACGGCGGTCGCGACGTGTACTGCGGTCGCATCCACCACTTCGGACGCTCCCTGACCCAGGGCACTGCCGTACGCGAACTCAGCTCGGGAGCGGGAGGCCAGGGTCTCTTCCAGCAGGACCGATTCACCGCGCATCAGGCGATAGCGGCTGCGAGCGCCGGCGGACCAACCGGGCCCGTGGTCGTCCGGCGGCAGAGCATCGAGGGCGACTTCCACCTGGAGCACGTAGTCATCGCCCCGGGCTTCCTCGATGCGGCCGACCACGACCTCAGGGAAGCTGGGCCAGAGAGCCTGAGAGAGCGACTTCGCGAGCGACGTGCGTACGTCGTCGAAACAGAGGGTGCGGTACCCCTCGTACGCGACGCACTGGGCGTCTTCGGTGGCCGGTGTGATCTCCACCAGCAAGCGACTGGTGTGCAGCACCCGTTCGACCGGCGGCGGGGGCAGATCCGCGCTCTTGACCTCGGCCGTATGTCGGTAGTTGCAGCCGACCAACACGCTGCCGGAACAGGCTGCTAGTACCATCGCTTGCTTGAGGCATTTCATGACCGCGCGAGCCTAGGGCGGCCCGGTGAGAAGGGCCCAGTTCGTGGCGAAAACACCGACACAGATCACCCCCGGTAGGCGGCTTCTTGGTCTGGCTCCCGAACCATCTCACGAGCGTCGAGCGGGCCCGTTTCATTGAAGCGCTGGGCGGTGCGCCCGCGGAGAGCGGGGAGGAAACCGGCCCGTCCAACCTCGGAAGTCCACGGGCCGAAGTACTGTGCATTTGAGGAGCAGACGCGTTCGCGAGGCTGAGTTGTCACGCAGTGGAATGCCGTTTTGGTGACACTGGCTGACGACCTCTGTTATTTTCCCGGTCATGATCACCCTGCAACACATTCGCGAGTTTCAGGACGCGCGACGCATGGTGCAACTCGAAGACGGCCGTGTCGGCAAGATCGTCCGGGTGGATACTACCTTCCCGGCGAATCGCACGGTGGTGTCGGTCTACACGACGAGCGCCACCGGTCCCGGCATTGCCAAAGTCGAGCTGGGTCGCATTGTGGGCGCCGCCAAGGTATCCTGAACTCAGAACGAACCACGAGTCTCCGGTCCTGTGCGCGCTGGCCGCGCCGTTTGGACCGGAGGCAATTCGAGAGCCCGAGATTTTCTCCGGGCTCTTTTTTCTTTCGGCGCCGAGTCGAGACCCGTGGTTGATGATGAACGCCGGCATGCGGCCGAGACCCGTCATGTCATTCGGCGATCTCCGCAAGAGGTCTTGCCGTACGACTGAGCTATAGCTCGTTCCCGGCGAAAAACTCGCCGGGAACTTCCCGCGAAGCGGTTTTGGGGCGCCTCGCTGCGCAGCGGCGAGGCGGGGTCTTTGTCAAAGACCCCAGAAAAATTGCTAGTTCGGCGACACTGGCCGCTACGCCGAGCGTCGCGCGCCCTCACCCCTTGGGGGTGCGCGACGCTCGAAGCGCCATTTCGCGCCGGGATCGAGCTAGGCTAGTTGATCGCATCCCCACCGCCATCGCCTCCGTACATGGCTTCGGCGATGGCAAAGGTAGCGTTCTCCAACCGAGTGTACGCTTCGCGCAGGGAGCCCAAATCGGCGCCGCCGGCCAGCATGGAGCGGAGCTCGCCCAGATCGCCTCGAACGGAATCGAGCTGGTCCTTTCCGAGAAGCTCGCCGTACGCTTCCAGCGCTTGCTCGGTCGAGTAGATCAGCGTCTCGGCTTGATTCTTCATCTCGGCGAGGTTGCGTCGGAGCTCGTCGGCCTCGTGGAACTTTTCACCTTCGGCAACCAGATTGTCGACCTCTTGCTGCGACAGGCCGCTCGTGGGCGTCACGTCGATGCTTTGCGACTGACCGGTGCCGAGATCTTTCGCTTCGACCGAAAGGATGCCATCGGCGTTGATGGCGAAAGTCACCTGGATCTTCGGGATGCCACGCGGCGCGGGGGGGATGCCCGTGAGTTCGAAGCGCGCCAGACTTCTGTTGTCTTGAGCCATCTCGCGCTCGCCCTGCAACACGTGCACCGGAACGAAGTTTTGGTTGTCGACACTGGTGGTGAAGATCTCGCTGCGGGCCGTGGGGACCGTGGTGTTGCGGGGGATCAGTCGGGTGAACACCCCGCCGCCGGTCTCGACGCCGATGGAGAGGGGCGTCACGTCGAGCAGGAGCACGTCGTCGATCTCGCCGCCGAGGGCGGCGCCCTGGATGGCTGCTCCGACGGCGACCACCTCGTCGGGGTTCACTCCCTTGTGCGGCTGCTTGCCGAACAGATCGCTCACCGCCTTCTGAATCGCAGGCATGCGGGTCATCCCGCCCACCAGCACCACCTGCTCGATGTCGCTCGGCGAAAGCTTCGCGTCCTCGAGCACGGCTCGACAGCTCTGCAGGGTGCGCTCGATCAGCTCGCGGGAGAGGATCTCGAGTTCGCTTCGCTTCATCGCGCGCTGGAGGTGGACCGGGCCGGCCGGACCAGTGGCGATGAAGGGGACGTTCACCTCGGTTTCGAGGGACGACGACAGCTCGTGCTTGGCCTTCTCCGCTGCCTCTCGGAGGCGCTGCAGGCTCATGCGATCTTCGCGCAGATCGATCTGGTGCTGGGCGAGGAACTCTTCGGCAAGCATGTCGACGATTTTCCGGTCGAAATCTTCACCGCCGAGATGGGTATCACCGCCCGTCGCCTTCACGTTGAAGACCCCTTCGGCGATCTCGAGGATCGAGATGTCGAAGGTGCCGCCCCCGAGGTCGTAGACCGCGATGCGCTCGGTGGAAGCTCGATCGAGCCCGTAGGCGAGGGCCGCGGCTGTCGGCTCGTTGATGATCCGCTTGACGTCGAGGCCGGCGATTCTGCCCGCATCTTTGGTGGCCTGGCGCTGAGCGTCGTCGAAGTAGGCGGGCACCGTGACGATTGCCTCGGTCACCTCTTCGCCGAGGTAAGCTTCAGCGATGGCCTTCATCGTGTCGAGCACGATGCTCGAGATCTCTGGTGGCGACATCGTTCGGTCGCCCACCTTCACCCAAGCGTCACCGTTCTCATGGGCTACCACCTCGTAGGCGACGGCCCCGCGTTGGTGAGCGACTTCGGCGCTGTCGAACTTCTGGCCCATGAGGCGCTTGACGGCGTGGACCGTGCGCATCGGGTTGGTGGTCGCTTGACGCTTTGCGACCTGTCCCACGAGTCGGTCGCCCTTTTCCGAGAACGCCACGATGCTCGGGGTCGTGCGAGCCCCCTCGGAATTGGGGATGACGGTGACCTCGGGTTCCCCGCGCGCATTCGTACGCTCCAGCACGGTGACGCAGGAGTTCGTGGTTCCGAGATCGATCCCAATGATCTTGCTCATCGCGCGCCTTCAGCCCTAGGCCAGCAGTCGTTCGACGACGGTACCCAGCCGGGTGTCACTGATCGTCGCCCGAAGGTTCGGTGGTTGCGCCCGCGGTGGAAGGGGGCGCTGCGTCTCCGGCAGGTGCTTTGGCGACGACGACCATCGCGGGACGGACGAGGCGCTCGCTGTCCCGGTACCCTGCCTGAACCTCGGCGGCGATACAGCCCGGGGGGAAGTCGCTGGTCTCCAGGTGCTGGATGGCCTCGTGGACGGAGGGGTCGAAGGGGGTTCCCGTCGTTTTGACGCGCTCGATGCCGACCTTCCCGAGGGTGTCGACGAACTGCCTCATCACGAGACCGATTCCGTCGGCAAGCGCCTTCACGTCGCTCGTCGATTCAGCATGGGCCACCGCACGCTCGAGGTTGTCGAAGATGGGCAGGAGCTCCTTCAGCAAGTCATCCCGGCCGCGGCGTTCTGCGTCCACCAGCTCACGCCGTGTTCGCTTGCGGAAATTGTCGAAGTCCGCCGCCGTCCGGAGAAGCTGCTCCTTGTAGCGACCTGCTTCCGCGCGGGCCTCTTCGACCGGGTCCCCTGCTTCTTCGGCCGGGCTCTCGGTGCCGGCACCGCCGGAGGGGGAAGAGCTCGGGGGCGAAGCACTCGGGGGGACGGAGTCAATCGTGGCGTCGGTGTCTGGCTTTTTCTCCTGAGTCACAGCGGCGGCAGTATAATCAGAGGATACCGGCTGCCAATGCGTGCCCGCGCAAACGCGGACCGAGCGCGACGGGCTCGGGCGGTTTGAGCTGCCTTCGAGCAGTGAACTGAGCTGCTTTCGAGGAATGGACAGGGCACGCCGTCGCGGCCCTCATTCCGCTCTCAATGCATCGGTCTCACAGCGCCGCGTCCGTTTTTGACGCAGCGGTCTTGGCGAACTGCGGTGAGAGTGCCCCCACTCGATCGCTCATCGTCCGCTTCCGACGACGGTAACGGAGCGAACCAGACGTCGACCGGGTCCGGGAATCGAAAGAGTGGTCCCTCGCCGCGGAGGGGCTCACGCGCGGGAACGGTGAGCTTGGCTCGGCCGTAGGCCGCTCGTTCCAACCAAAAACACACCCGTTCCGCTTCGCCCGCAGGTGCCGCGACGAATAAGTGGTCGCTTGCGGGGTGGAGCGCGGCCTGGCTCGAAGCCAGCGTAACTCCCGACTCGCTGACGAGCCGGGCTGAACGCCTTCCGGCAACGAGACGCACCTCCCGGCCAGCCTCGGGACTTTCCACGGAGCTGGGCGGCACCGTGGCGACCTTCCGTTCGTCGACGATCAGAATGGCAGGTTCGGAGCTCAAGTTCAGCACGCGAACGCGCGTGCTCAGGCCCGCATGGGCGAGGGGTACGGCCAGGACGCAGGCGCCGACTGCCACCCAGGGTGCGATCGGCCGGGAGCGGACCCCGGGCGCGATGCTCTCCCAGGCGACCTCGTTCATGCGGGCAACCTCTGCGGCCCAGCGAGGATTCTGGCACACGAGCGTCGGTGGCCCGCGGCGCCGCGGGCGCCCCCAGACGGCAGCATCGTGTGCCGTGTGACCGGGGCTCGGACGGCGCCGGATGGTGGTCAGAGCGAGCCAAGGAACTGCAGCGGCCAGCCCGGCTCCACCGATCTGAAGCGCGAGGAGCCGGGTCCCCCAAGCGAGGGGGAGCGCCACGGCCGCGGTCAGGCCGAGGAGGAGCGACGCGAGCAGGCACGCGAGCCACCGCGTTCGGGCCGCGGACAGGTGTGCGTAGCAGACGTCGCAGTAGGGAACCAGGAAATTGGGTCGATTTTCGTTTCCTTCGCCCAGGCGGACAAGGCCCTGTACGGGCTCGGATCGCCCCGCCGGAGCCATGCAGCAGGCGCAGCGCGAGGGCGTGAGAAGGCCGCCGCGAGGAACCTGGACGGTTGCCCAGCGCGGGAGGTCCTCGGGGAGGGGGCCGCGGCCGGGGGAGGGGAGAGGGGCAGGGGGGAGGTCGGCCGCTGGCACGCGCGGAAACATACACTGACTGCTCCTCCCCCGAGGAAAGCTCCCAGCGTCGTGGTGGACCGCCTCCCGAGCCGAAGCTACAGTGTCGGTCGATGAGCGACCTGGATCAGGAGCTCGAGAAAGCGATTCTCGAGTCCGAAGCAGACGGTGAGGTGGTGGCGGAAGCCCGGCCTGCCGGCGGCGACGGTGACATTCCCGCCCGCGTCCATCCCGGTGGGGGTGGCGGAGCGTCGAGCAGCGGTCGAAGAAACATCGGCCTGTTGATTGGTCTGCTCGTGATGGGAGCGGGCGTCTTGGCCCTCGTGTTTTCCAGCTTCGAAGGGGCCGCGATCTACTCGGTCAAAGTCGACGAGCTCGCTCAGAACGCGGACCAGTACGCCGCGCGGAACGTGAAGGTGCAGGGCGAGCTCGTGAAGGGGTCGCTCAAGCACCGAGCGGAGCCTTGCGAGTACCGATTCTTCATCGAAAGCAACGGTGAGCGTTTGCCGGTTCGTTACGCACGCTGCGTCGTCCCGGACACCTTCCGCGATGTGCCCGACATGGACGTCGAGGTGACCGCGGAGGGCAAGATGGCCGGCGAGTACTTCGAAGCCACGCAGATCATGGCGAAGTGCCCGTCCAAGTACGAAATGCGCGATCGCGCTGCCAAGGGGGAGAAGGCCCCCCACGCAATGGGTGAGTACGGAGCGGGCGGCTGAGCGTACGGCTGGGCCACCGCGACTTCACCCAACTGCTCGAACGAGGAAGCTTCGAATGTGGGACCGCTTCTTGCGGGCGTGCCGACGAGAGCCCGTCGACCGCACGCCCATCTGGTTCATGCGCCAAGCCGGGCGCTACATGGAAGAGTACCGGGCCATCCGGCAAAAGCGCACGCTGCTCGAGATCTGTAAGGAGCCCGAGCTCGCGACGGAGGTCACGCTACAGCCCGTGCGTGCCCACGGCGTGGACGCCGCGATCCTCTTTGCGGACATCTTGCTGCCGCTGGAGCCGATGGGCGCACCGTTCGAGTTCGCCAAGGGCGAAGGGCCCGTCGTTCACGAACCGGTACGCACTCCGGCGGACATCGAGCGCCTCCGGGTGATCGACCCCGAGGAAGGTCTCGGCTACGTGCTCGACGCGATCCGCATGATCCGCGGTGAGCTCGACGGCAAGACGCCGCTCATTGGTTTCGCAGGTGCGCCCTTCACCCTGGCCAGCTACCTGATCGAGGGCGGAAAGTCTTCGCAGTATGTGCGCACCAAAAAGCTCATGTACTCGAATCCGGAAGCGTGGTCGAAGCTCATGACCAAGCTGTCGGAGGTGGTGCGGCGTTACCTCAGGGCGCAGGTGGAAGCCGGCGCCCAGGCCGTGCAGGTGTTCGATTCGTGGGTGGGCTCTCTCTCCCCGCGTGACTACGTCGAGTTCATTCAGCCGCACATGCGGCACATCCTCGGCGACCTCGAGAAGACCGGAGTCCCGGTCATTCATTTCGGCACTGGGACCACGACGCTCTTGACTCATCAACGCGATGCCGGCGGCACGGTGATTGGGGTGGATTGGCGCCTGCCGCTCGACGACGCCCGCAAGCTGCTGGGTGACGGTGTTGCCCTGCAGGGCAATCTCGACCCGCTGCTCTTGCTCGCACCGTGGCCGGTGCTGGAAGAGCGAGTGCTCGAGGTGCTCGAGGCGGGTCGCAAGGCTTCGGGGCACGTGTTCAATCTCGGCCATGGCATCGTTCCCGAAACGCCTCCGGAGGTGGTGCGGCGGGTCGTCGAGCTGGTGCACGAGAAGAGCGAGCGCTGAATCGAAGCGCGCGCGACAGCGAGGCGTCCATGAACGGCGAATCGAGCTCTTCTGCTGCACGGTCCAATCGGATCGTGGTGGTTGGAGGAGGGGTGTCGGGTCTTTCCGTCGCCTACTTCCTTCGAAAGCATCA
Organism: Polyangiaceae bacterium; assembly: GCA_050289625.1. Taxonomy (GTDB): domain Bacteria; phylum Myxococcota_A; class Polyangia; order Polyangiales; family Polyangiaceae; genus NIC37A-2. The sequence goes on from JBNKGC010000027.1 coordinate 43,455, forward strand.
GCCGGAGGTCGACGTGGTCGTCCTCGAGGCGAGCGAGCGCTTTGGGGGCAACCTGCGCACCGAACGTGTGGAAGATTGCCTGTTCGACGTGGGGGCAGACTGCTTTCTGCGTACGAGACCTTGGGCGCTCGAGCTCTGTCGTGAGCTCGGACTGGAAGGTGAGCTCATCACGCCGCTTACGTCGGGGCAGGGCGTCTACGTGGCTTTCGAAGGGGCGCTCCACCGCATGCCCGAGGGACTCTCGCTCGGTGTTCCCCTGCGGGCAGCCGCTCTTCTCGAGACCGAGCTGCTCTCGCCGTGGGGGAAGCTGCGCACGATGCTCGAGCCGTGCATTCCGCGGCGGCGGGATCGCAGCGAGGAGACGATCCGCGAGTTCGCGGAGCGGCGTCTCGGTCGCGAGATGGCCGAACGCATCGCGGTGCCGCTTTTGGCCGGCGTGGTCGCGGGGGATCCGGATCGCCTGAGCATCGAAGCTTCGTTCCCGCAACTCGTGCAGTTCGAGCGGGAGCACGGGAGCTTGGTGCGGGGCATGCTCGCTTCGCGGGGCGCTTCTTGGCTTTCCCTTCTCGGTGACTCGAAGCGCCCGGAGAGTCCTTTCGTGAGTCTGAAGAAGGGGATGAGCCGTCTCGTCGAACGCCTCGTCGAGGTCCTGCCCGACGAGAGTCTCCGCACGCGCATGCCGGTCGAGCGAATCGAGCGGACACCGTCCGGTTATCGCGTGCGACTGAAGGAGGGCAACGCCATCGAAGCCGAGGGGGTGATCGTCGCGCTACCACCTTGGAGCGCAGCGAAAGTGCTCGACGACGAGGCGGCGCGAGAAGAGATCGGAGAGGTGCGCTACTCGTCGACCAGCACGGTCTTCTTCGCGTTCGACGCTGGTGGTGTCGAACGCAAGCTGGATGCTTCGGGGTTCATCGTGCCTCAAGGCGAGGGGGAGATCCTCGCGAGCACCTGGGTGTCTTCCAAGTGGCCCGGACGCGCCCCCGAAGGAACCGTGCTCATGCGCGCGTTCATCGGAGGCACGCGCAACCCGGAGCTCCTCGATCGAGAGGACGAAGTGCTGGAGCGCCTGGCTCTGTCCGAGCTCGAGCGGCTCATGGGTCCCCTCGGCTCGCCACGCTGGTCGCGAGTCTACCGCTACCGGCAGGGCAACCCCCAACCCGACGTGGGTCACGGAGCTCGCCTCGAGCGATTTCGAGCGCGTATGCAGGCATTTCCACGCCTCCACGTGATCGGTGCGGGCTACGGTGGGGTGGGGATCCCCGATTGCGTCCGACAGGCTCGCGATACCGCGCGGGTCTTGCTAGAAGACCTCGGCCGCCGTCCCTGACGGGGGTCACAGCCCGTTATGGAACGGGTACTCCGGCGTCGTCTAACGGCAGGACAAGGGACTTTGAATCCCTGAATCATGGTTCGAATCCATGCGCCGGAACCAAGAGCTGTGAAGGAGTCGCCGTGGCGGAAACTGCTCCCGCTGCTCGGGGCATGTGTCGTTGGGGGTTGCTGCACGCAGCCTCCGAGGGAGCCGTACTTCCAGAAGACTCCGGCGCGGTGCGAGAAGACATCGGACTGCCCCGAGGGCATGGCTTGCAACCCACTCCTGTCGACCAAGAAGAAGGGGATCTGCGAGATGCCTCTGCTGTTGCCCCTGATTCACGACATCGGTCCCACGATCTGCGGTTGCGATGGAAAAACCTATTACAACTGGGAAGAAGCGTACTTCTCGGGCGTCGCCACATCCCACGTCGCCGGCAAGTGCGAACGCGAGGCAGGGGAGTGCAAGCCGCTGCGTGAACACTGTGAGGGGCAGACAACGACTGCGCTGCCGCGCGACTACTGGCCTGAGGCACGGAAATGTGAATTCGCACAAAAGAACCCTCAGGCCTGCATGAGCATGGCGGGGCGGTTTGCGCGTGCGGAAAACGGCGCGCCTTATGATCCGATCCGGGCGCTCCAGTACTACAGGATGGCCTGCGATCGGGGTTTGAAGGCAGCTTGCATGGCAGGGGGACTGTTCAGCCTGGAGTTTGGCGAGCCGAGCTACGCGGCTAACTATTTCCGCGACGCCTGCCGGCTGCGGGTGGCGGCAGGCTGCGCGGCACTCGCGAAAGTGCACGAGACGGGCAAAGTGAAGCCGCCTTGGCGCGAGCCCGACGAAGCGGCGAAGGCGAGGCAGAAGGCTTGCGAGCTCGAGCGGAAGTATTGCGAAGAGACAGGGGCGGCCGACAGCAGGTAGCGCAGTCCGCGGAGGGAGTATAGTTCGGCGCCTCGCTCACTCTTGCCTTCCGCTGGCAAGGTGCATCGGCTATGGTCTCTGCGAGACATCGACGTAGCGGGCGCTCCG
>JBNKGC010000028.1:0-45664 GCA_050289625.1 Polyangiaceae bacterium
GAAAAAACGCCCCCTCGACAAGAGGTGGGGGCGGTTTTTGCAGGCGCCCGGAAGGCAAACTGATCGGCGCTCTAGTGCAGCGCGAAACCGCGCGCTTCCCGGCGACGACTCGCCGCATGGAGATAGTCGACGAGGGTGACGAAATCGAACACTGGCACCCCGGCACCGACTTGAACCGCGTGGGCGTAGGTCGAGTACTCCGACCGTTCGAGCAGCACCGCACCCAGATCCGGATGGTCGTCCACCAGTTGACGACCGTATCGATAGAAACTCTCTTCCAAACGATCTCCGCCGAGGGGACCGTGGGTGCTCGGACGACCGCCGACCCCGGTTTCGCGCGATAGCTCCTCCACCATCTCCTCGGATTCAGCCAGTCCGCGAATGACAAGGCGATTCGGAACTCCGACTCCGTACTTTTCCAAGAACGAAACGTCGAGGACCGACTCACCCGAATGGATCACTCCGATGCTCTGCGAGGGGGCGAGAAATGAGGAGATCATCGGGAGCTGGACCAACGCCGACAAGGCCACTGGCACCTGCACCGCCGCGGCAACGCTGCGCTGAAACGGCAGCATGTATCGCGAGTTTCCGATGACGCACACCGCGCCGTCACGCTCCAGCTCCAAGGCGGCATGGCAGAGACTTCGCTCGAGCTCCGGTCCGCCGGCGCGCAGCCCCTCCAAGTCCGTTCCTGTCGCCGTCCGAAGCACCATCGGAAAGTTCAAGATCGCGCCGTTCTGGAGCCCCCACGGGAGCGCAGGCGTCGGTTGTTCGAGACATACGACACCCACGGCACGCGACTGCCCGCTGGAGTTTCCGGCGCCAATCCCTTTGTGGCTCTTGTCTTGCGGCCCCTCTCGGTAGACGCCCATGTCACGGACCCCCCTTCGAGTGCAGGTTTCATTCGAAGCTTGAATCTTGGCGAGAGGTAGCGCCACGCGGTCCTCGGTGACTGGACAATCTCCCGCTCCCGGTCACGCTGAAAGAGGGTGGCAAATGCACACGGCCCACCTCCGAGGGTGGGCGGAGGTCTTTCGCCACCTGGTACGGGAAATGCTCGATGCGGGCCGGCAGACACTCCGAACACGGGTGGACCAAGGAACCGAAAACCCGCAAGCATTGGGGCTTGCCTCGTGCGTTGCGTTGGTTGCTGACGCTTCTGCTGCTGCCTCTCATCGGATATCTCGCGGCCGCCAACATCGCGCTGTCCACCTCGGTGATTCGAGATTTCATCGCCTCGAGTGAGGCCGTGAGCGTTCGCTATGCGCGTGCCTGGACGATCATTCCGGGCCGTGTCCACGTCGAGGATTTCTGGCTCCGAGTCAACGACTCGAACGTCCAACTTCTCGTCACGGCCGACCGGGTCGATGCCACTCTCGATCTGGCGGGCTTCCTCGAGCGGAGAGTGCACGTTCGAAGCGCGAAGGCAGAAGAGGTTCGATTTCGATTCCGACCCAAGCTCGACGACATGAAGGGCATCGAAAGGCGGGTTTTCGGCTATCCTGCCATCCAAGGGCTACTTGGCCCGCCGCTTCGAGCGCATCCTGCCGCAAAGCACCGGGAGGAGGACCCTTCGCGCTACTGGAAGGTGCGCCTCGAAAACGTCGAGGCAGAGGTCGAGGAGCTCTGGATGTACGAGTTCCGGTACGAAGGTCCCGGGTACGTCCACGGAGGGATGGCTCTCGCCCCGCTACGCACGTTGGCCCTGTCCCCCACCTCCGTCCGTCTCGACGGCGGCAAGTTTCACGTCGCAGGACATTCGTTCGCGAAGCATCTGCGCCTCGAAACACACGCCGAGGCATGGTCCGTTGCGGTCGGCTCTCCGGGCGTCTCGGCGCCCCCCTACCGTGCCGACATCAAGCTCGCCACGGACGTGCTTCGCCTCGACCCCCTCGGCATCTACGTTCCTCCGCTCGACGGGCACCTCCTGGATGGCGCTGGGACGCTTCGCGTCGAAGGGGTACTCGAAGACGGAGCTCTCCTCCCGGGCGCGGAATTCGACTTCGAATCCGAGCACGTACAGGGACTGACCGAACGCTTTCGCCTCCACGGAGGTCTCCGTGCCGAAGGAAAGGTGTCCAGTGAGGGTCCGGATGGGGAGATCACTGTCGCGCTGCAATCATTCGGGGTTCACCTGCAACGCCGAGGAGCGCCGCCCGACGCGCCCCAAGGCCCCCGCGCCGAGGAGCTGGACGGGGAGCTCGTGCTCACGGGACGTGAGATCTTCGGGGGAAGCGTGAGCCTCGGGGACGTGGACCTCAAATGGAAGCGGGTGGCGCTCGACGACGCGCGTTGGCTGAACGATCCCAGCGGGGCCACTTCGTTCGATTTCTCGGGAGGGGCACTACGGGGGGCCGCCCGCGCTCGGCTGAGTGGGCTCAGGACACTCGACGCGGAGATCGACCTTCGACTCGAGGACATTGCCCTTCGCTTTCCCAAGCTCACGGCGGTCAGCCGAGGACGCTGGTCCGGCCGCTTTCGCTACGACCTTCAGTCGGAGCAGGGCAGCTTCGACGAGAGCCACTTCGCCTTCGACGAGGTTCGACTCGACGCGCAGGAGGTGGACGCACGCTACACTGCCGAGCTCAGCGCCCTGAAGCTCGACTTCATCGGCTTGCCTCCTCGCCAGGTGAAGGGAGAGCTCCTGATCACGGGGCCCAGCCTGGAACCCTTGTTCCCTCTCGTGATCCACGACGGCTTCGAACGCCTCATCGCCGATCTGGTTTTCGCGTCGGGGGGGACGCACATTCCGCTTCACTTCGACCACACACCCTACGGCACACGATTCCGCGTCGCAGGTGGGAAGAGTGGCGCCGTCGACCTGAACGCCACCATCGGCTTGGTCGATCACGCGAGCCTCGGCGTCTTTCTGCTCGATGGGCCCGAGGAGACCGTGGGCGTGCTTCTCGACGAGGGCAAAACGCACGTCAACGTGTTTGCGTCCCATCCTTGGTACGCCGAGCAAGCGGAATTCGCGCGCAACCGCATCCAGGCGGCCGAGGGGGCGGTCGCGTCACCCACGAATGACTGACGACGCCGCACGCTGCTCGCCGAAAGCGCACTAGTCGAAAGCGCACTAATCGAAAGCGTCCGTCGACGCCTTCAACGGGCGCGGCCCTCGCCGTCAGTCGTTCCCGCCGAGCTGTCGGAACGCGTGGCGAATCTGCTCGAGACCTTCGGAGAACTCTTTCTTGAAGGTGCTCGCCTTGGCCGAGCCCTGACGCTGCGTGGTTTCGAGGCGATCTTGGAAATCGTGTAGGCGGTTGCGAAGCTCTCCCTTGCGCTTCTCCCATTCGACCCGTTGCTCTTCGAGCTTGGCGTTCCACTGGACTTCCAGAGCATCGAGCTCCGCCTCGAGGGCGGTCGCATCGTCGATGAAGGCGCTAGCCGCCGCTTTGAGCTCCGCGGAGACTGGATCCTCCGCGTACTTCAGGGCATCGGACACTTCGGTGAGGTGGTCGTCCACGCTCCGCTCGAAATTGTCGAGGGCCGAACGCAGTTCCGTCCTCTGACGGTCGAGCGCGTCGCGCGAATCGGCCTTTCCGAGAGCGATCTTGACCCGAAGGTGATCGAAATCGCCGATCAGCCGGTCGCGCGTTTCACGGGCCAACGTGGGTAGCCTCGAAATCGAAGTCTTCGCTCTGTCGAGATCGCCGCGCACCCGGCGCTTGGCGTCCTCGAGGCGGTCACTGGCATGCGCGCGGTCCTGTTCGAGCTGCTCCGCAAACGCGTGCGCTCGGGCCTTCAGATCGTCGAGGCGGTCCTCGGCTCGCGCTCTCTGCTCATGGAACATGTTGCCTCCCCTCTCGGGTGAGCTCGACGACCCGCACGCTCGGGCTCTTCGTCCACCCACCCCTTGACGGATCTAGCACACGAACCGCCGAGAGCCTCGCAGTCGCGCCAGAGGGCGGCCCGAGACCGCCATACGCGTCACCGCAGGCTCGTCGCAAAAGCCGCTGCCGGGCGCCTCGTGCGAGCCATCCGGATCGGTCAGCTCAAGCAGAAATCGAAGCGGCAGGAACCGAATCCGGGCGGAAATACTCCTCCTGACGGGTGCTCGCGAGCACCGAACGCCAGAGCGATCCCTGAAGGTCGATCTTCTGCCGCTCGTGCGTGGCCGCCGGGATCGGCACGTTGACGAAGTGGCGGTTCCAAAACCCGACGACCACGTTGGTACGGCCAGCCATCGCCGCGTGAACCGCGTTTTCCGCGAGCCGATTGCAGAGGATCTGATCCGTTCCCGTCGCCGGGACGCTGCGAATCATGTAGCTCGGATCGAAGTATTTGAGCTCGAGCGGCACCCCAACGTCTTGAAAGTGCGCCTTGATGCGATCCACCAAGAGCAAACCGATGTCGTGCTTCAGAACGTTGCCCGAGCGGTCCCGCCGTTCGGGGAGCTCCCGAAACAGCGATTGACCAGCCCCTTCGGCCACGACGATCACGGCGTGTTTCTTGCGCTGAAAGCGGCGTTCGAGGGCCTTCAAGAGGCCGTATTCCCCCTCCAGAACGAGCTCTTCCTCCGGGATCAAGCACAAGTTCACCACCGGGTTGGCGAGCGTGGCATAGGCGGCGATGAAGCCCGAATCACGCCCCATCAACTTCACGATCCCGAGTCCATTGAAGGCGCTGTTGGCCTCGACGTGGGCGTTGGTGATGACCGGAGAGCTGGCGTAGACCGCAGTTTGGAAACCGAACGTGCTTCCCACGAAGTGCAGATCGTTGTCGATGGTCTTGGGAATACCCACGACGGAGATGTCGAGACGCTGCCGCTTGATCTCCCCCGCAATGGCCGACGCACCTTTCAGGGTTCCATCGCCGCCCACCGCGAAGAGCACGTTCACGCGCAGATTCTTCAACGTCCGGACCATGGTGCCCACGTCCTGCTGCCCACGGGACGATCCCAAGATGGACCCACCCTCGAGATGAATCGTGTCCACTCCGTCGAGGTCCAGATGCACGGGCTGGTGTCCGAAGGCCGGGTTCAAGCCTGCGTACCCGTAGGGGATTCCGTAAACCTCTTCGACCCCGTACTGGAAGTGGAGCGTCTCGACGATCCCCTTGATGACGGAGTTCAGACCGGGACAGAGACCTCCGCAGGTGACGATGGCCGCTCGAATCCGAAAGGGAGCGTGGTAGATTTTCTCGCGAGGTCCCGCCTGATCCATCGTGGGGATCTCTTTCCCCTCGGCCACGATGCGCTGCAAGGTACGAAGCTGGGAAGGTACCAAGACGCGCGCCTCGTCGGTGATGAACCCCGGCGTCTTCACCGGACTTTCAACCACACACTCCCCCAGCTGGTCGACGGTAAAGTCGAAACTCTCGATCGGGCGATCCGGCTCTTGCTGGCTCATTCCCACGAGTTCTACAGCGAAAGGCCCCGGCGATGCATGCGGTTTCTCCCCGTGTGAACAGCGCGCTTGCGAGGCCCTCGACGTCCCGACTGCCGCAGGCATCGTGGAAAACCAACCGATCCGCCGCTCGAACGTCGCAACGCGTCAGAGGTTCGCGTTTGATTTTCAGTGGGAAACGTTCACGACTTCGCGGTGACCCGATGGAGCGTTACGGTGTTCGTGCGTTCGCCGGGCTCCCAGCCCGTGACGACTGCGATCGCATCCCCTGGGCGGGCTAGGTTCGCGTCGATCAGCTCTTCGCTCGCCCGTTCGGGAAGTTCCGCGAGTTCGCTCACGCGCTGTCGGAACACCGGTGTGACTCCCCAACGCACCGCGAGCCGCTGAGCCGCCCGCTCGTTGGGAACGATTGCGAAGATCGGTGCTCGCGGCCGGTATTCGGACACGAGCTCAGCGCTCCGACCATCGCTCGAAAAGACCACGATGGCTGACAGGGGCAAGGTGAACGACAAGAGAGCCGCCCCTTTTGCTGCCGCGCTCGTGAGCTCCCAGTCGCTCGCCACCATCGGTCGCGCGCGACTGATGTCACTCACCTCGAGCGTCGCTTCTTCCACCTCGAGCGCGATGCTGTCCATCATTTGCACGGACTCGACTGGATAGCGGCCCGTCGCGGTTTCGCCGCTGAGCATCACCGCGTCCGTGCCATCGAGGACGGCATTGGCGACGTCGGCAGCTTCCGCGCGAGTCGGCCGCGGGTTGCGGATCATCGAGTCGAGCATCTGAGTGGCTGTGATGACGAGCTTTCCCCTTTGGTTCGCTTCCCGGATGATGCGCTTCTGGACGAGCGGCACTTTGGCGGATCCCACCTCGACGCCGAGATCCCCTCGGGCAACCATCACCCCATCCGCTTGGTCGCAAATCGCCTCGAGGTTCTCGAGCGCCTCCGGCTTTTCCAACTTGGCGATCACGGGGGTGTCTCCGGCAAGCTCTTGAGCTTCACGCACGTCTTCTGCCCGACGCACGAAGGACAGGGCGACGTAGTCGACCCGAAGCTGGTTCACGGCGAACTCCAGATCGCGTCGATCTTTCTCGGTCAGAGCGGGCACGCTCAGTTTTGCGCCCGGAAGGTTCACCCCCTTGTTGTCGGAGAGGCGTCCGCCCACCTCGACCACCGTGTGCACTTCGTCGCCATCCACACGCTCCACGCGCAGCTGGAGAAGCCCGTCATCGAGCAAAATGACGTCGCCCCCTCGAACGTCGTTCGCGAGTTGCTCGTAGCTGACGGTCGCATGCTCTCGATCGCACGCTCCCTCTCCACCGGTGAGGACGAACTTCTGTCCCGCATCGAGTTCGACCGAGCCCTCCGGAAAACGTCCCACCCGGATCTTCGGCCCCTGCAGATCACACAAGAGGCTCACCGGTCGACCTGCCGCTGCCGCCGCCCGACGCACTCGTTCGGCCATCCGCGCGTGCGATTCGTGGTCACCGTGGCTGAAATTAAGACGGGCACAATCCATTCCGGCAGCGATCAACCGCTCCAGTCTGTCCCCTGAGGCGCAGGCGGGCCCCATCGTGCAGACGATCTTCGTACGTCGCATGGCGGAAGGAGTATCGGAGCTCGCCCGCCGAGAGGAAAGCCCCGACCCGAGCCGTACGGCCAGCGACGTGTTTCCAGGTGCCGACGCGCCCGTTGCAGCGCCCGTTCGAGCCCCATGGATCGGCCGCTACGCGCTCGCGCGTTTGACGGCTCGCCGCACGCGGCGCTGCTTGCGCCGCTCCCTCTGGTAGTCGCTCGTGGCCTGCCGCACGAGATGTGGGTGGTCACGAAACACGTAGCGAACGGCTCGCCGCACCTCGCGCATCCGATCACAGAGAAGGGTGATGAGCTGGCGCCGCAGCGAGCGCTTTCGTCGACGCTCCCACAGGGGTTTGTTGAAGTCGACGTCCTGTGCACCCAGCTCCTCTGCCATCTCGATCAACCGCGAGGGCAACGAGCTATCGTAGTCCCCTAGGACCCGGAGCTCTTCCTGGAACTGCAGGGCAGTATGGGCCCACAGAGTCATCGCCAAGGTAAGCTGATCGTGAGTCGTCGTGTTTCGGGTTTCCTGGCGCAGGCCCCCGAGATGCGCCTCGGCCTCCGCTCCGAGGGCGTAGTCCAAGACCTCCTTCACCTCGGACAAAAGTCTTCGCGCGCGCTTCTCCAAGTCGGGAGATGGTGCCGCCGGCTCGACGCACTGCACGCTGATGGCCGTGACCGCCGTGACCAGCTCCCGCATTTCTCGCGCCGTGTCGAGACTGATTCGCCCCGCCCGTTCCACCACCGAGAGTCCCGGCAGCGCTGGCGCGCCCAGTTCCTCGCTGGGCTCAGCGGGTCGCTCCGAGGCACTGTCGACGTCGGACCTCGGACGAGACGACTGTGCCCAGGGCTCCCCACTCGTCGAGGTGGGTTGCCAACGGCGCTCGACGAAAGACGCCAGTTCGGAGGCCTCCCCGAGGAGAACGGCGAGCGGCACCTTGGGGCGCGCTTCAGCCGCTCCCTTGGCCTGCTCCGTCCAGTACTCGACGAGATCACGCAACCGCGCCGTCTGCCCCTCGATTCGCTGCATGAGCGCTGCCCTTCCCTCCGAGACGCTACAGGACCCCATGGAGGACGGACAGTCCCGTTCCTGGTTGAGTCGCTCGCTGAGGGCGATCACCCGGTTGATTCGACGATTCAACGACTCTTTCTTGCGAAGATGCCGGTCATCCTCGACAGTTACCCGGCCCGTTCTCCGATCTGCCCGGTCAATCTCTGGGGCAAATCGCACCATTTTTCCGTCGGTCTACCGCCTCAGGCGGGGCGAATTCATCAACTAGAAACAGTTGAATCATGTCCGGGTCGAAAACTTCGACGACCGGGCAGCTGACGGTGGCCCGGTGAGGCGTGCAGCCGAAGGATCAACTTTCCGGCAAGGCAAACTCGAGAGCGTCCCGATCCCAACGACCGCAATCTGCCGCGGCCGCGTAGGTGCTCTCGAGAAACTCCAAGAGCACGTCCGGTGGCGAATCGGCATTGCGGACGACTTCGTAGGGAAGGACGAATTCGCCCAGCGCTTCGTGGAAGTAAGCTTGTTCGGGCCGGACCACAGCTTTGTCGAAGCCCTCAGGCTGTGGATAAGCGTACGAGTAGAACAGTGCTTCGGGGACGTCGTCGTTGCCGGCCCAGAACCCCGCGCTGCTGACTTCCTGGGAGTACGCTTCGCGCGACACCCAAAGGGGCAAATGAGGCACGCCCCCCGGATGCGGGGGAGCTGCGCGTCCAGAAAAACGCGTGACCGCGAGGTCCATGGCGCCCCAAAACAGATGTACGGGGCTGCATTTCCCGACGAACCCCGCTCGAAAGGTCGTGAACACCCTGTGCGTTTGAGTCAGCACGCGAAAGAAGTTGTGGGCATAACGTCGATCGTACGAGGCGTGCGTGGTGTCCTCGGGGAAAGCAATCGGGCTCGGCACCTCGTTCGGCCGAGGATGAATTGCCACCGGCAAACCCAGCTCCGCCAGATTCGTCGACACCCACCCGTAGAACGCTGCCGTCGTCATTGGCTCCAACGGCAGCGCCCTCTTTTCGCCGTCGCACGTGTCGATGCGAAGGTGATGGTCGATGAAATCGAATTGAATTTCGAAAGTTCGCTCCCCGTACGGAATGGCCGAAGTGGTCAGACCGCGGGGCGTGACGTAAAGGGTCACGTGCCACGAATGGTTGATCCACGGCATCTGCGAAAGGCGTACCTTGCCGACGATCTGGGTCCACATGTGCAGAGTGCTCGCGGTGTCCTTCCACGCTTCGTAGGGCAGCGGCGGCCAATACACGTCCTTGTTCAGTCCCATGTGCGTCCCCTCCTCGATCCGCGAACTACCACTTTTCGCACCAGGGCCGAAGATCCATCTCGAAGGTCCACGCATCGCGTGGCTGTCGATGGATCCAAAGATAGGTGTTTGCGATGCTGGCTGGTTCGAGAAGTCCGTCCGAACCTTTGGCCTTCACCAACTCCGGCATTTGCTCTCGCACTCGCGGAACGTCGATCATCCCGTCGACGATCAAATGCGCGACGTGGATTCCGCGAGGACCAAACTCCTTTGCCAGGCTCTGCGCCGTCGCTCGGAGCCCGTGCTTTCCTGCAGCGAAAGCAGCAAAAGAAGCGCTGGCTTTCGTCGCGGCCGTAGCTCCCGTGAAAAGAAGGGTACCTCGGCAGCGGGGCACCATGCGCCGGACGGCTTCTCGTCCCACCAGGAATCCGCCGAGCGCCGACGCTTTCCACATGCCTTCGAAGTCGTCGACGCTCGTGTCCAGCGCTGGTGCCATGAGAAACCCGGCCGCGTTGAAGACCACGACCTCGACCTCACCGAGCCGGCTTTCGGCCGTGTCGAACAAGTCGACCACCGCCGCTTCGTTCGCCGCATCGACACCGAATGCTTCGGCCTTGCCCCCTGCTCCCTCGATTTCACCGACCAGGGGTGCCAGCGCCGCTACGTCGCGCCGCGCCACCGCGACCGCATAGCCCTCGCGAGAAAAGACCTTCGCGATCTCCGCGCCGGTTCCGGACCCCGCACCGACCACGATGCAGCATTGGCTTGCCATGGGCCTGACAACGGCCAGTGGTCGAGAGTCTTGCGAGGCCCGGAGCACCGACTAGTTGGCCTTGTCGCCCTGGCGGCGGCTCAATCATCCGCAGCGCCGGCGCAAATCCAAGCGGAGATTGTGGCAAGATCTTCCGCCGAGAGGTTCTGGCCGCGCTTCGGCATCAGGGTTCCGTAGCACATGTCGACGCCCGTGAGCTTACTGATCAGGTAGCTGGCCGCAGGATCTCCCGGAACGACGCGCTCCCGTCCATCGGAGCACTGAGAAGAGGGCTGCCCCACGAGCTCCCGGTAGCTGACGCTAGCCGCGAGCTCGAGCCCCTCCTGAGGCAGCCTCCCGGAGTGACAGCCCGCAGCCGTACAGTTTGCATCCAAGATCGGTGCCACGTCCGCGGCGAAGGACACGCTCGCGCCCGCACAAGTGCAGCTTCCCTCGGAACACACCTCGCCGATCCCACAAGCGCTCCCGCAGGCGCCGCAATGGGAAGCGTCGTTCGAGAGGTCGACGCAGGCGCTCCCGCACGCTTCGAGCCCCGCATCACAGGCAAAGCACGTACCCTGGTCGCACGCTGCCCCGGGGTCGCATGCATTTCCGCAAGAACCGCAGTTCTCCCGGTCGCGCGAGAAATCGACGCACAGCTCTCCGCCACACCGCTCACAGTCGGCGGCAGCTGTTCCGAGCGAAGCGACCCAACTACGCACGCATTCGATGTCAGTAGCCTCGAGCGCCGATCCGACGGGCATGGGTGCACCGCACCGGGGACTCGGACTCGTCAACTTGTCCACGAGCAGCGAAGCATCGGGATCTGCCTCGACCACCAGCGTTTCCTCGGGACAAAGGGACGACGCGACGCCCACGAGAGCTGCCGCAGGATCGGCTACCGTCAGATCCAAGCCCGCCGCCGGCCCCGCCGCGTCGTGACAGACCGAATCGGCACACCTGGTACGGAACAGCGTCCGCACGTCGTCGATTCCGCACGCTCCCGAAAGCGTCCCAGCGGTTCCCCCGGTACCGCTCCCGCCGCCGCTGTTCCTTTTCGATCCGGCTCCTCCGCTGGCGGGCTGGTTCGACGAGGTCTCGTCGGTGGGCGTGGAGCTGCAAGCAGTGGCGGTCAGTAGAGCAACGGATGCCAAGAAGGTAAGTCGAAAGGACATTTTCCCTGCGATACGACCAAGAGAGTGACAGTTGTGCGGGGTCGCCCTCCGCCGCTTTGGCCCACGTCGGATGGGTATCGAAAACGACCTCAGCACGAGTCGTGGATGACGAGCCTGGGTGCCGGCGATGAGTTAGGCGCTGACGGTGAGTGTCACCTCGCCTCTCGATTATCACCTCGAGGCCTGTATGCAATGCGGGACATGTCCCACGCTGTGCGACACATCACACTCGCCCCCCGTCGGCGTCTCACCGAAGTCTGGCCTGACGTACTTTCGTTGGTATTCTTGCGAGCATGAAGATCACCTCGTTCGCTTGGATCACCCTCCTCCTGACCGCCGGCACCGCCGGTTGCAGCTTTCATGCGAGCGCCAGCGCTGGCGCTGGTGGTGGCGCGAAGTCTGCATCGGACGCCAGCGCCGAGAGCAAGGCAGCCTCCGCAGGTGAAGGCAACGTTGAAAGCCAGGGGGCAGCTCTCTCCCCCACTACCGGTGGCAACGCCTCGGCCGACGGAAGTTCCGGAGAAAGCTCCGAAGCCTCCAGCGGAACGAACGCGGCCGAAGCCAACGACAAGACGACAACGAGCAATGGCGCTGGGGACGGAAACAAGGGTCACGGCAACGACGCCGACGGCACCGACGAAGACAACCCCGGAAAGGGCTCGGAAAACGCGAAGGCGGCAGGAAAGAAAAAGCCGGCCCTCTCGCGGCACGACAAGGACAAAGGTCACGGCAACGACGCCGACGGCACCGACGAGGACAACCCGGGCAAGTCCACTGGCACGTCCAAGGGCGGCCAGGAGAAGTAATCACTCGGTCGCGACCGACAGCTACAGAGCACCACACCTGCGGCGCTCGGGCACGTAGGCCTCGATGAGCGATACACGCCGAGCCCGAACAGCCCAGCAAGCGCTCTCAATCGAAACGCTTTCGTCCTCGGATGAAGGCGTTTCCGCCTTCGGATGCGCATCGTCGCTTCATCGAGACGTTCCCCCATTGCCTCACGACGCACGGCGATGGACGATGGTGTGGCACCATGAAGGTCTTGTCGTGGAACATCAACGCGGGACGCAGCATCAGCGATGAGCGGCTGCAGAACGTACTCGGCGCCATTCGAGGAAGTCAGGCCGACGTGGTGCTGCTCCAGGAAGTGGGGTGGAAGAAACGACGGCACAAAGCCGTTCTTCGAGGGCTGGAGGAACTCGGGCTTTCGAACGTCGTCTATTCGGGTCGGCCAGGCGCGAGTCGCAAGACCTATGGTTGCGTCATCGCGAGCAGCCGAGATCTGGACGTAACCCCAACGAAATGGGGCAAATCGTCCGACGACCCCCTTCTGCCGGAGCTGATGCTCCGCGCCACCGTGCGGGACGACGGTGGGGACGTCGACGTCATCACCTGTCACGTACCGAACGCAGCAGGCAACGGCTGGCTCAAGGTATACACCTTCGAAGCGCTTGCCCGAGTTCTCACCCGTTCCAGCGACGGTCCCCGAGTGCTCGGCGGCGATTTCAACGAACCTCGAGCGTTCTTGGCCGACGGACGCGTTCGCACCTTCGGTCAAAAAGTGAGCGCCTCGAAGGTCCACTGCGACGGCGTCAAGACGGACAAGAAGGGCGACGCCTACCCGCGCCTGCGGTGGGACCTCGCCGTGCGCGCGGTGCTGGCGGGCGAGAGCCTCCACGGGCTCCGGAACGCGTACGTGAAGACTCACGGGTACGACGTCCCCGCCAGCCACTACATCGAAGGGAAAAAGGGCCGCTGCTTCGATCACTTGCTCGTGTCCCCCGAGCTCGAGGTTCACGACGCCGGCTACGAGCTCGATTGGCTCACGGCCGGGTGGAGTGATCACGCCGCCGTCTGGGCGAACCTCACTGCGAAGTGACCGCTTCGCCATGGGCTGGGGCGAGCCGCGCGAAGCGCGGCTCCGCTTCGGTCATTTCGCGTCAGAACTCTCGGACGCTACCGCGCGCAGTACGAGGCCCCCCTCGTCGCCGCCGACCGAGGCGGGAAGCACGGACACCCGAAGCTTTGCCGCAGGTACCTCGCAGGCGCCCCGCAGCGCATTTCCGGCGCTGGCCGCGCGCTCGCCTGCGTCACTCCAGTCATCGTTTTCGGCCCCATCGGCAACGACGGCCACGACGCCTACGCTGAGGCTGACGTCGCCAGCCAACGTTTTCGCTACCTGACAGAGCTGGCGCACGGCGTAGGGGGCAACCTTGGCGCCACCGGGCAAGAAGATGCGCCGCTGCTCGAAGGTGACCTCGACGTCCGCACCCACCGCTTCGACGCGGACCAGCTTGGCCTTCACGAGCGAGGCGAGCTCCTTTTCGAGGGTCGCGGCCAGCGTTCCCGCACGCTCTTCACCAGCCGACACCGCCGAAGCCGTCTTATCGGCAGCCTTCTGAAGGGTTGCGCGCTTCTCTTCGGTCGAATTGAGCGTGGCCTTGGTGCTCACGAGGTTGTCGTCGAGTTCGCGGGCTTTTTGAGCGAGCTTTTCGTGTTCGCCAAGCAGCGTCCCATAGGACTCCTGCAGCGGGAGGTAGAACGCGAGGAGAAAACTCACACCGAAGATGGCGAGCAACGCCGCAACGAACCACCCCCACGGGCGTGGCTTGCGAGTCTGACCCGTCATTGCGGCAAGTTCCCAATCGTCGACGTTCTGCATCTCTTCATTCCTCCTAGGCGCGGCCCAAGGGCCCGCGCCGCGATGATGCCATCGAACGCCACCAAGAACCCACCCCTTCTGGAGGAAGTGCGGCTCGTTCATCCGCTCGAGGGGGAAACGTGCAATGTCACCGCGCGGGCTTATCACCAGCCCCCACGTTCCCCATATTGGCCAATGAGCCGGAACGTGGAGCATCAGCACGATGGTGTGCTTGTCGAAAGGCAAACGCTTGGAAGGCCGCGGTGCGCAAAGGGATGGGTAGAGTCCAACCCCATGCCCCATCGATCCAGCTTGAGTCCGCGCTGGCCTGACGCACCGAAAGTTTTTCCAGCCGCAACAGAATCCTGTGCGACAGGTGCACCCAAACACCTGGATCCGCACACGGAATGCCACTTTCCACATTCCGTTCGCGCCCTTCCGAGGTACCGTTCCGGGGCTATGGCCGCTCAAGAGTCGGATGACTACTTTGTCCTGTTCGCCGCGGATGACGTGCGCAAGTTGACTCTGGACCAACTCGACGACGCGTACCGTCTCAGCGTCATCGATGAATCCACCCTGCTCTGGCAAGACGGATTCGACGGCTGGAAGTCGTTGGCCGAGGTCGCCGGACTCGAGGACGACGAGGAGGAAGCCGAGCTGGTCGCCGACGTGGAGATCGTCGGCGGACCCAACTCACACGTGCGCCCCGTGGCCGTGGCCCCGGCACACGTGCCCCCACGGTCGATGCCGCCCGGTGCGGCCACCCCCTCGATCATCATCACGCAGCCACCCCCGGCCGCGCCTTCCTCCGTTCCGACGCAGCCCTTCAACTCCGCTCTGCCCGCTGCTGCGACGCCGTCCTCCGTGCCGACCCAGCCCGTCACCGATACGATTCCGGCGCCCGCGCCCACGTCGTCCTTCGCCCCTGGTTCGCCCACGATGCCGGCGCCCGCTCCGACGTTCCCTGCGCCCACACCCGCGCCACTGGACCTTTACCAATCCTCATACGGAGCTCCCAAAGCGTCACCGTGGTTCCGCCGGGGCCTCATCGCCGCGACCGCGCTGGGCGCGCTACTCATTGCCCACCAGAATGGCGTCATCTACAGCTTGGCCTCCGCCGTAGGACAGGCGGGCGCCCTCGAGAAGCTCGAGAAGAGCTTCGGTGGACCGAGCATCGCAACGCCCCGAGGCCTCGAAGGGAAATTGGCTTCCCTGAGGCAGCTCCACCGCCTCGACGAACTGAGCCACACCGAGCCCGTCGAAAAGAAGGCGCAACCCGCGCCGTCGACCGACGAGTCGAAGCCCCGGGAGGGGACCGAGGCACAGGCCTCAGCCCCGCCAAGCGAGAAGGCCGACTCGAAGACCGCCAAAAGTCCCGCGCCGCAGTCGAAGACCGAGTCGGGCGCGGCGGCCAGGATGAAGGCCGCACTCACCGGTAAGCCACTCAAAACAACCGCAGCTCCGCCGGCGCGCCCCGCGAAGAAGAAACGGGGACCTTCGATTGGCGTTGGAATCAGGGGCGGCGATCCCAACGATCCGATGAACGGCTCGCTTTGACGACCTTGCCGGGCACGCGGGCCCGTCGGGGAGGGAGAACCACCCGGACGGTGGGACGTACGACTGGGTCTGGCGCTCCTTCGCATAATCTGCGACGAATGGTCGAATCGAAAGGGACTTGCTCCCTCCAGCCCGACTGACCCCATGCCCCCGGATGAGCGCCGCAACCCACCCGCGCTAGGTGACGACCCCCGCGCCCGCGAAGAGATCGAGGAGGCGCCGGCGACCGTGCGCAGCGGGACTCAAGGAGACGTGGGCGGACAGGAGGCACCCGTTTCCGCGGTGCAGCCGGGTGGTGCGCCGACCTTCGCGATCAGCGCCCATTCGACGCGCAGACCAAGCTCGTCTCCGCCTGAGCTCGACGCCGACGCTGAGCTCCATCGCGCAACGGAAGCAGCACGCGACGCCAGCGCGAGCGTAGATCACCACTCGACGGTCGATCTGGTCGACAAGGCGGTCGAGGAGGCGGCACAGGTCGTCGCCGAGCTGCGCGGAGTCCAGGCCGCGGCGAGCAAGTGGCTAGGCAAGAACGAAGCCGCCTTGCAGCAAGGGCAGAAGGCGCTGGACACGGGCCGCCACGGCAGTCGAGCTTGGTGCATCGCAGCTGGAGAAGCGGCAGCGGCAGCCGGCAAGATGGGGGACGAACCCGTCTGGCGCCGTATCACCACCGAACTGCTCTCTTGCCGCTGTACGCCGGATAATCGAGAGGCGCTGTGCACCGCACTGGCCCGCGCCGCAACGCAGCTCGTCCTCACCGGCGCGATCGACTGGGCGGACACCGCGCTCGCTCGCATCGAAGAGCTGAACGTGAACGACGAAGATCCACCCGCGATGCGTGGGTGGGTTTACGAGGCTCGCGCCGTGCGCGCGCGAGCCGCGGGCAATCCAGTCGGCCGAGCAGAGCTCGCAGCCCGTGCAGCTCAATGTTTCGAAGACGCGGGGGATCACCGCAACGCGTGCCTCCAACGTGTCAGCCACGGCTTCGCGTGTGTCGAGAGCGGCCGCTACGTGGAGGCCACGGGTGCCCTCTCGTCGGCACTCGTCGCTGCGCGCGCCCACCGACTCTCCAATTCGATCCCCATCGCTCAAGCGCAGCTCGCCCGGGTGCTTGCCCGACAAGGGCGCGAAGTGAAGGCCGTGGTCATGCTCGAGTCGGCGATCGTTGCCTTCGACAATCAGCAGAACAAGCGTTTGGCGGGCGCTGCCAGGACGTATCTCGCGCAGATCCATCTGGAAAGGGGTCGCTACGCGGAGGCCGAGCGAACCGCGGCAGCGGCGGCTACGATTCTCTCCGGCTCCGGCCCCCTCCGCCGCGCCGCCGAGGCCGTGCGCTCGCGAGCTCTCGTCCGACAAGAGCGAATCGACGAGGCCCTCGCGCTGAGCGAAGCGACCTACGACGATCTCACCGCGGCCCCCGGTCAGGGCGCGGAGGAGGCTCTCCCTCGCCTCGCCTATGCCGAAGCACTCCAAGCTTCGGGACGGGTCGCCGAAGCGCAAGCCGTCGCCGAAGATGGTGCGCGATCCGTCGAGCGCGCGGCTGCGAAGATCACCGACAGCGCGTGGCGCTACGCCTTTCTTTTCGAGATCCCGGAGCACGAAACGCTCCGCGCTCTGGCTGCTGAGCTCGCATGCCCGGACGAATCGTGATCGAGGAGCTCCTGGAGCGCTTTCGGGCGGAGGCGGATGCCGGACCCTTCGCCTACGAATGGTGTCACCACGCGGCCGGGCGAGGCGCTCACGACGCGCACACGGTGCTCGGGTTCATCATCCACGGCAACGAGTGGGGCACGCTTCCCGCCGCCCTGCGACTCCTGCAGGAGTTGCGATCGGGCGAACTCGCGCCAGGCGGCCCGGTGACTCTCCTTCTCGGCAATCCCGAGGCGGCTCGCGCAAACCAGCGCTTCCTCGAGGAAGACTTCAATCGCGTGTTCACTTTCGACCGCGAGGCGGCAAGTCACGAGCGCCGCCGAGCCGAGGTGGTGCGGCCCATCCTCGACTCCGCTCACTTCTTTCTCGACTTCCATCAGACGCAGACGCCGACCGAAAGCGCGTTCTGGACGTTTCCGTGGGCCGAGACGTTTGGTCTGTGGGCGCGAGCCCTGGCCATCGCACCAATCGGTCTGACGCGTCCCCCGGGGCAGGTCTTCTCGAAAGGCACCTGCTGTCTCGACGAGTACGTACGCGGCCGCGGTCATGTTGGGATCACGGTGGAAGTTGGAACCCGCGGTGAAGATCGCGCGCAGGCCGTGGCCACCTATCGGGGCGCTCGCCGACTGATCGAGCTGCGAGACGCCGTGGTCAGCGGACAGACGACACTCGCCGACGCGGCGAATGGCCAAGCACCTCTGTCGTGGTTTCGGACGACTCACGTGGTGCCCGCTACGACGAAGGATCATCGCCTCCGGCCTGGGCTCACCAACTGGACCCGCGTGAGCCGAGGCGAGCTACTCAGCGCCGATGGCGCACCGCGCATCGAAGCCCCTGCGGACGGAGCCATCCTTTTTCCCAAGTATCCGGGGCCCGACGACCCCCCGCCGGCGGAGCTCTTCCGTCTGGGAGAACGCATCGACGCGATCGAGGAACTTGGTCGTCCCGAAACCTCACCCAGCTAGCCACGATCGCCAGAAGCGTCCCGCCGCGGGAAGGACACCTCGGGGTTTCAACGCGACCGCCGTTGATCGGACGAGCCGATGGTCGAGGGGTGGATGTGGGGGAAGGGACGAGGCCTACCGGGAGTCGGGCTGGCGACCCTAGTCGTTCTTGCAGGCTCGTGCAGTGACGAATCGACCCCACCCGCGTCCTGGAAAGACGACCCAGCCGCACCGGTGATCAGCTTTTGGTACGGGGATTCCCAGTCGTTCGGCACCCCTGGCGATCCCCAGATGTGGGCAAACATCCTCGGCAACGCGAGCGACTTGGATGGGCTGGGCTCCCTGAGCTACCGCCTCGACGGAGGCGCCGCCATCCCAATCCCCTTCGGTTCGGACGGTGAGCGGCTCGGGAGATACGGGGACTTCAACATCGAGCTCGATCGCCGGCGTCTCACCTCCGGCGCCCATTCCGTCGAGGTGACCGCAGTCGACGTCCACGGAAACACGTCCCAAAAGACTTTGACACTCAACTACCAAGCGGGAAGAACGTGGCCACTTCCCTTCACCGCCGACTTTCGCAATGCCGGATCGATGAGCGAAGCGCTCGCTCTGGCGGACATCGTCGACGGTCGTTGGGAGATGACAGCGCAGGGCTTGAACGTCGTTGAAAAGGGCTACGACCGACTCGTCGCGTTGGGTGACCAAAACTGGACGCCCGACTACGACGTACGCGCCACCGTCACTCTCCACGACTGGAGCAGCTGGTCGGGCCTGGGGATCGCCGTCGGTTGGCAGGGACACGAGGGCGTGGATCAGCCCCGCCTCGACTGGCCTCTCGAGCTCTTGGCGTGGGTACGCAACATAACGGGCGCCCCAGACTTTCGCCTCGAAACCTACGACTACGGACTTCACGGCAAGGTCCCGTACGAGCTCGTCGAGGGGCACACTTACGGCTTCCGACTCAGAACGGAGCGCATCGGCGACGGTTTGGTGGAAACCTCGGCCAAGGTCTGGGATGCCGGCAGCGCCGAGCCTCCCGAATGGACTGTCACTGCAGAGGTCCCGGAGCGCCGCGGGGGAGTGCTCCTCGTGGCTCACCAGGCCTACGTCACTTGGCACGACGTGGCGGTGCTCCCGCTCGGAGCCAATTCGCCACCCGGTTTCTCCAGTGGCCCTCCGCAAACTGCGGCGGCGGGGTTCGTCTACGTCTACGAAGTGAGAGCCTCCGATCCCGATGGCGACCCAGTCACCATCACCGCAGCTCCGCTCCCCGCATGGCTTTCGCTCACGGACCGGGGCGATGGGTCGGCCGAGCTTCGCGGAACCCCCCAAGATGGCGACCTCGGCGCGGCATCCATCTCCCTGACCGCGACCGATGGGCAGGGCGCGAGCGCGCTCCAGAACTTCACCCTCGACGTCACGGCCGCGCCGGCCGCGCAATCCGACGAATTCGACGGCACGACCCTTCCACTGTTCTGGCGGTTCGAAAACCCTTCGGGTGACGGCACGCTCGCCTTGAAAGGGGGCAGGTTGGAACTGGCCGTGCCCGGGGGCTCGAGCCATGAGCTGTGGCGCCGCCCCGAAACGCAGGCTCCCCGTGTGCTCCAAACCGTCTCCGACGACGATTTCGCCCTTCGGGTTGGGTTCCAGAGCCTGCCCGCTGAGCGGCAGCAGCTGCAAGGTATCGTCGTCGGGCATTCCGCTTCGCGGTTCATCCGCTGCGGTGTCTACCACGACGGTCACTCCGTGCGGCTCTTCGCGGCCCACGTGGATGGCGAGGAGGTATCGATCTTCCTGTCAGAGACGCCTTCGACCGGTGACGACCCCTACCATCTGCTCTTGACGCGCTCCGGCGACAAGTTCACCTACGGTTACTCCGAGGACGGGGCCCGCTTCCACACTGCGGTCACCTTCGAGCAGCCGCTCGAGGTGGAAGAGGTCGGTGTTTATGCCGGCAATGCGGTGGGCGAAGCGGCGCCCCCCTACCGAGCGGTCGTGGACTATTTCCGAAACGTCGAGCCCAACTGAGCTGGCTTGGGAAAGCGAGCCGGTGGGCAGCCTCACGCGCCCGCTTTTTCTGCCCCCTTCCCCGGTTCGAAGGGGGCTTGCGGCCCGATAAAACCACGCCATCAACGCGTCGAGCAAAGCTGGCGGAGCCGGTTTCCGCCGTCTGGGCGAACCTGAGAAGTTGGACGCCATGAGGATCGCCGCTGTACGTTCCGCGAGCGGTCTGCGATCGTGCCGCGTGTCCTGGTCGCCGTCGTTCACTCGCGTGAAGGCCCTACTCCGCCCAAACTCCCTTGTTGCTTCCCCACGTCGCCGTCGAAGTTTCGCCTCCCGAGGCTCCAGCAGAGCTCCAGTCTGCTTTGCTCGAGGCATGCACCGAAGCAGCCAAGCCCGCCCGTTGCGTGGCCGCTTCTAGCCTCAGCGACGGCGAGATCGACATCGTGGCCATCGTGTCTTGGGACGATGCGGGTGCCGTGCGCATCGAGTTGGGGCGACGCGAGCGTGGTGATGGCCGATGGCGTCAGCGCCGCCTTAAGTTCGCAGAAAAGGATCCCGTGGAAGAGCGCTGGCGCGCGGCAGGCATCGCCATCGGCACGTTGGCAATGCTCGACCAAGCCCCAGACGCGGAACCGCCATCGCCCACGAAGAACGAGCCAACACCGGCCGGCTCCACCGAATCCGAGCCGGGAGTCGTCCCGTCGGAGCCGCCGGCCAACGCGACCTCCTCCGAAGACACCGATGTTCCCACGGCTGTCAACGCGGCACCGAGGCCCGCCCGCTGGAGTCTCGATCTCGCCGCCGTCGGAGGCCCCGGCCTGGATCGCACGCTGCGCTACGGTGCCTCGGCCACGCTGGCGCACCTTTCGCCGCCGGGTGGTCTCGATGCCGGCGTCCGAATCGATGCCACGTTCGGCTCGTTGAGCAGCGCGCCCGACCGCGAACCGGCGTTCGAGCTGTCGACCACCTGGTGGACCGTCGGAGCCTCGCTTGGCACGTCGTGGGAAATCGGCACCCAACGGTTCGGCGTTGCGGCCGGTCCCTTCATCGATTGGATGTCCGTCGAAGCCAACGGAAGTAACGCCGAGGTCAGCCGCGTTCTTCCCGGCGCACGCGCGGGTTTCGAGCTTCGCAAGGAGTTGAGGTCCGCGCTCGGCTTGCTCGTGGCCGGAGATGTCGGGCTACGCGCCGGCGTCACACACGTCGCCCTCGACGGAGTGGAGGTTGCGACCCGCGACCTGTTCGCCGGCAACCTCCGCCTGGGGCTCACTCTCGATCTGTGAGACCTCGTTAGCGGCTGGTTAGCAACCGCCCTCAGAGGAGGACGTCACATGTCTCGGGCGACAGGCGGCAGTCGATGCACTTTCCGAATTGACATTGGTGATGATCCCCACAGTGGAACGCCTGAAAGCATTCCAAACAGACGCCGCGGTGTTGGTCACAGAACGGGCTCGGATGCTCGCAGTCGAAATCCCCGTTGCAACCAGGAAGGCACTGGCGAGTGAGCGGATCGCAAGCCTTCTCACCACAATCGAACTCCGAAGAACACTCGCCGCAACGCTCGAGCCATCCCGGGCAGAACGGCAGAGGCACGTCGCAACGATCGGCAAGCACACACATGCAGTCACCCACGCACGGGACGGGCGGCCTGTCGCCACCCACTCCGATGTCGCCACCCACTCCGATGTCGCCACCCACTCCGATGTCGCCACCCACTCCGATGTCGCCACCCCAGCTGAATTCACTGCCTGTCCCACCAGCAGCGTTCGCCCCCGAACCACCGACGTCAACCAAACCACCTGAACCTCCGCCCGGCGGACCACCACCGGAGCCAACTTGCGCGGAGTCGAGATGGAGCGTTTCCTCCCCGCAGGAAAGCGGCATCACGGCCAACGCCAGGAGGAGTGCAGCGCCCGAAGGCTTCATGGGGCCAAACCCTACCACCGCCCGCCGGGTTTCGCCGCCCGTCCCCTCCTGCGCTCGTCGCCGGTCGGGCCGCAGTGGAACGTCTGCACCGGGGGCGGGAGTCACCGCCTTCCGCTGACTTGATCCACGTGCGCAGGAGGCCAGACCCGGCCTTTCCGGGCTCACGACGTGCGAGGGCTCTCGCCGTAGGCGGTCGCGGCTATCCTGCAAAAACCGGAGGAAACTCGCGTATTCGGCCGTCACCGCCCTGCGTCACCCTGCTCGTTCGACACTTGCCTGCTGGCCCCCTTGTCCGGTTACCATACGAGGGACGACCGATGTTTTCCCCTGGACGCAAGAAGATGGAATCCCCCCTGAGGGTTGTCCACGGAGAAGGCGTTCGCCAGACCGTAAGCGACGAACAACTCGTCGAAGCAGTCGTTCGGGGGGACGACGCGATCGCCGACGAACTCTACTCCCGCCTCGTGGGAACCGTCGACGCGACCCTCTATCGGATCTTCGGACGACGTGAGTCAGACCACGAAGACCTCGTGCAACTCTCCTTCGAGCAGATCGTGCTAACGCTGTCTCGGCGCTCCTACGCAGGCGCCTGCAGCCTGCGCACCTGGGCATCGTCGGTCACCAGTCGCGTCGCTTTCAACGCTCTCAGGTCGCGCCGACGGGAACGCGCAATCGTGGACCGAGGCAGCGACTACCAGTCGGAGCCCCCGCGCTCCGGCGTCGACTTCGAGCGTCAAACCCTCGCTCGCGCCGAGCTGAAGGACCTCCGTTCTCATCTGGTGAAGATGAAGCCACACTACGCGCAGGCCGTGTTCTTGCACGACGTGCTCGGGCACGAGTTGGCTGAACTCGCCGTCATGGAGGGCATCACGGTCGCGGCGGCGCAGTCGCGCCTCGTGCGTGGTCGAAAGGACCTCTACACGCGCCTGGGGATCCAGACCGCGAGGAGGAATCGGGGATGACCGAGAGCGAACGCCATCTCGAGGAAACCCGACAGGTGGAAGAGGCACTGCGACGTTGGGGCAGCCAACCGACGCCCGTCGAGACACCGGGCATGTTGTCTGCTCGTGCCGAGCGCGGCCGCGCCACGATCGCCAACGCGCTCCGCATTGCGCGCGCCGACAGGCGCCGGCGCCGCGTTCGTCGCTGGCTCGGCGGAAGCCTCTTGGTCGCCGCCGCTGCACTCTTCACGACTTCCTGGGCACTCGAACAGATCACTCCTGAGCCAACATCTTCCGCCGTTCAAGCCACGGTCTCGGGAACAGCTCGCCTCATCCGGGATGGCGCCGTGGTCGCCCTGACGAGCACGACCACGATCCTAGATGGAGATCGCATCGAGGCCGAGACGGAGGGCGCGGTCTTGCGCCTCGCGGGTATCACCCGGGCTCGTCTCGGGTCAGCGTCCGCCCTGTCGGTGGAGCGCATTGACGACAAGCAACACATCTTGTCTCTCCACGAGGGCCGGGCGGCCTTCGATGTGGACCCGAGAGGTCACAAACGCGTCGTCGTACAAACCGACGACACACGCGTCGAGGTGACGGGAACGGCGTTCGACGTGATCACCGGCTCAAGCACGGGTCGAACCTGGACGACCGTTCGCGTACATCGCGGCAGCGTGCGAGTGCACCATGGGAGCGAAGTCGTCGCTCTCCGGCGGGGCGACGTCTGGACCTCGCGTCCGGCGGAAGCACAGACAGTGGCTCGTGTCCCGGAAGCCGAAGCAACACCGACTTCGATCGAAGTCGCACCGACCGATGCTCACAAGGTGCACGTGAGGCGTGCAACCCCGAACCGGACCGCTTCGAAGGCGGCAGAAGTCGGCACACTCGCCGCGGAGAACCGTCTGTTCCGCTCGGCCCTGAAAGCTCGCAACGATGGGAACGACGCCGAGTGCGTCCGACGGCTCGATCGGTTCCTCGCCCAATACCCCGCTTCGACCTTGCGGCAGGAAGCGCGCGTCGAGCGCTTTCGAGCGCTGAAGCGCATGGGCCAGCACCGCGAGGCAGCGCGCTCCGCCCGTCAATACCTCGCGGACCACGAAGATGGGATCGCCCGCGACGAAGCGCGGGATGTCGCGCTCTCCGGAAGTGCCGGGAACAGTCCAGAAACGTCGCGCTGAGCCCACTCACAAATCCACCCCGGCTTCCTTTTTTCCATCGGAACGCCGTGTCCAGCGCAAGGCACACGGCGCCTCCGCTACCATCCCCGCTCGGGCTCACCGTAGTGCGGCTCGCCCCCGATCTGCGGGGCTCGCCCCTCTTTGCCGCGAATCGCAGGGCTCCTGCTCGGCGGAAACTTGAGCCCATCCGTTCGCCCCGCGGGCTGGCGCTCGAACAGACCGAGCTGCTCGAGGATTTGGTGGGGGCTCTGTCGAATCATCTCCTTCGAAAGGGTGCCGGCAATCCTCACTCCTCGTGGCACGACTGACTTCAGCTCACCTAGTAGGGCTGGTGGCGCTACCAGGAAAACGTCCGAAAGCTCGTTCACCCCGTGGAGTCGGTTCAAATGCCGACCGACCTCGTTCACGAAGACGACTCGTTCGTGGTCCTTGGGGCGCCGGTCGGGCGCCAAGTCTCGCCGCCCCATCTTTGATCCACGACCTTCGGAACGACCACGCGTATCCGTCTCGAGATCTCGCTCATGAAGGCGCCCTTGCTGATGCTCGAGCAGCTCGATGAGTTCCAGCGATCCCTCCGCGTAGCTGAACAACTTCGCACATGAGCCATCCGCAACCACGACAACGACCTCGGCCATGCCCCCTCCTGACTACTCTGAGGCCCCCGGATGGGGGGTCCTTTTCACGGTTCCCTGGAGTTCAAGTTATCACTCGCATCGCTCGAACGCCGATCACTTCGCCGCTTCCACGAGGAAGCTGCCTTTCCTGAGCGGTCAGCTTCGAGACCGACGCACGGCCGGAAGCACCGCGTCCGCAGCAATCAGGGTGCTTTCAAACACCCAACCGAGCCGCCACTGAAAGCGGGCGCTTGCCCGTGCCCTCGCTTTACTGCCAGGCGTTCATCGCCGCAAATGACGGGTGATGCTGATTTTGTACAGCGCTCGAAACCGCGTGCCCCTCCGCTTCCAGGAGACCGCCCTTGGCGAGTTCCGTCTCGCAGCGAGGCACGTTGGAACTTGATCCGGCTTCTGTGAAGGGAGACCTCGTCGCCGGCATCACGACGGCGGTGATGCTCATCCCCCAAGCGATGGCTTATGCCCTGCTCGCCGGGCTCCCCCCCATCGTCGGTCTCTACGCGGCGTTGGTCCCGCCAGCAATGTACGCCATCGCGGGTTCTTCCCGTTACCTGGCAGTAGGCCCCGCGGCGCTCGATTCCCTCCTGACCGCCGCAACCGTCGGCGCACTCGCGGCAGCCGGGAGCCCTCGCTACTTCGAAATGGCTTCGCTCATTGCCGTTCTTGCTGGTGGGTTTCAGCTCGCTCTCGGCTTGTTCAGAGGTGGCTTCGTCGTGAACTTCCTCTCGCACCCGGTCGTCAGCGGTTTCACATCTGCCGCTGCGTTGATCATCGCCGCGAGCCAGTTGCGCCTGCTCTTGGGGTTGAACCTCCCCCGTTCGACCAACGTATTCGAGGTCGCTCTGCAGGTCGAAAGGCACTTCGCCAACGTCCACGTCCCCTCCTTTGCCCTCGGGCTCGGTTCCCTCGTTCTTCTGGCGGGCCTCAAGAAGTGGCGTCCTCGTTGGCCCCGCGCCCTGTTCGTCGTGGCTCTCGGCTCACTCGCAACCAGCACTTTTGGGCTCGATCGCTCCGGCGTCGCCCTCGTGGGCTCGATACCCGCTGGGCTCCCCACGCCGTCCTGGCCCGCTCTCGACCTCGACACCCTGAAGAGCGTTTGGAGCGGTGCGCTCACCATCGCCTTGGTGGGGTTTGTCGAGAGCATCAGCGTTTCCACCAAACTGGCAGAACGGGATGGTCACCACGTCGACCCGAATCGCGAGCTCTCCGCCCTCGGACTGTCCAATCTGGCGGCGGGCGTCTGTCGCGGATACCCGGTCGCCGGTGGGCTCGCTCGGAGCGTCGTCAACGCAGAGGCCGGTGCGAAAACTCGCCTGGCGGGTCTAGTGACTTCGGTCGTCGTGGGCGTCACCCTCGCCTTTCTGACCGGCCTCCTCAAGCACGTCCCCCTCCCTGCCCTCGGCGCCATCATCTTTCTGGCGGTCGGAACCTTGATCGACGTCTCGGAGGCCCAGCGTCTTTGGTGGGTCAAGCGCAGCGACTTCTTCATGCTTGCAGCGACCTTCGGTGCCACTCTCACCCTGGGCATCCAACACGGCGTCCTCGTCGGCGTGGGCCTGTCTCTCGCGAACCTCATCTATCGCACCACGCGCCCCCACACGGCGGTTCTGGGGCGTTTGCCGGGCACGCGCGTCTACAAGAACGTCAACCACCACACGGATGCCATCACCGAGCCTGGCATCCTGATCGTGCGCCTCGACGCTCAGCTCTATTTCGGGAACGCAAACTACCTGCGCGTGCGCCTCGACGAGCTCGAAGCTCGCGAGTTGCACCCGCTCCGCGCAGTCATCCTCGACGCCAGCGGCATCAACCAGCTCGACTCCACTGCGGAAAAGACACTGCGCGACCTCTACGACGCGCACCAACGCCGCGGCATTCGCCTGCTCCTGGCCGGCGCCAAGCGTCCGGTTCTGTCGGTCCTCGAGAAATCCGGGCTGCTCGGGGACATGGGGAGCGACGGGCGCTCACACAACGTCCACGAGGCGCTCTCTCTCCTGCGAGCCACTTCGAACCGCTCCGGAAACCCCTGCGTCAGCGCCTCCCATCCCCCGCCGACCAATACCGCCGGGGGAGACGGATGCGCCCGCACGATCGGGGCGCCGCAGAACGCTCTGGACGACGCAGCTCGGTGACGGACACGCCACCGGCAATCGACTCGAAAGTTCAACGCGCCTCGACACGCTCTTTCGGCTCACTCGAGCCACTCTTTCCGAGCCGTGGCCTGTCCCCGCAGGTGAGTCAGAATAGGGGTTGGCGCGCACGCCGCGCCCGACCACGGAGGGGCTTTCATGACGGAGTTGAAGGGGCCATTGGGCCTCGTGGCTGGGCTCTGCCTCGCAGCATGCACGTCGCAAGGGGGTGGGACCGGTGTTGCGCAAACCCCGGCGGTGACGACCACGGTAGGCCAAGTCGGTGCTGTAAGCGCCACCACCACCAACACGACGACTTTCGATTGGCGTACCGACGGCACGAACGCCAACCGCGGCACGCTCTCGGCGGACGTGGCAGGGCACGAGACGTTTCGAGGGAACTACCTTCGCGTCAACACGGTGTCCGACGCCCAGGACGCGAGGCCGTACTTCAGCGGGTACTACGATGAGGCCTGGAACGCTTGGGAAGGGTGGCAACCCCAATACACGGAGCCGCGCTTCTATTCGCATGAATCGGGCAAGGCAATTGCCGTTCTGACCAATTCCGAAGGCGAGCGGATGCGATGTCGTTTTCAGCTCGAAAGCCCAGCCTTCGGTCTCGCCAAGGGTGCCACGGGTCAATGCCAGCTTTCGACCGGCGAACTCATCGACTCGATCGACCTCAAAGAACACACCGATTGATCGGTGTCGGTGCTGGTCACCGAGGGGCTCGAGCGCGCGGAGCTCGGGCCCCCTATTGTCTCACTCGACCGTCGCGTAACGAAGCTCAGACGCGTCGATGGGAACGTCGTTGATGCTCGCGTCTCGACGAGCCATCAGACCGTCCTCGCGAAACTCCCAGTGTTCATTCCCGTGAGCCCGATACCACTGTCCCGCGTCGTCGTGCCATTCGTACTCGAAACGCACGCTGATGTGGTCGTCGGTGAAGGCCCAAAGCTCCTTCATCAGGCGGTATCCCTGCTCCCTCTTCCACTTGCGCTCCAGAAACGCTTCAATGGCAGCACGCCCTTCGAAGAACTCGTCCCGGTTCCGCCACTTCGAGTCCTCTGTGTAGGCGAGGGCCACCTTTTTCGGATCGCACGTGTTCCAGGCGTTTTCTGCCATTTTCACCTTCAAGAGCGCGGTTTCGCGGGTGAAGGGCGGACGCACGTCGGTGGGACTGAGCGGTTTCGGAGTGGATGACATCGCTGTTTCCTCGTCTTGTTCTTTTGATGCCGCAAGGACCGGTGCTCGAGACGACCGGTGTTCCTCCACGACGATTGCCTGCATGAAGTCGTCGTTCCACAGGAGCCGACCACGCCGATTGCCCGCGAGTGATGGTCACCGAAAGGTCAGCGGTGCGGGCAAGGTGTCTCGCCAAGACGCCGCGGCAGAGACGCCCTGCCCGCACCAGCTCGTCCCGCACACACCTAGCGGGAACCGACTTCGATTCGGCGAGCCTCGAGCACCCGCACCGGCTCGCCACGACCGGAGCTCACCACTTCACGTACGGCAGGAACTTGCCGTTCATGGTGATGACCACCCGATCGCCTTTGGGGTTTTCCTCCTTGGAGACGTCGATCTTGAAGTCGATCGCGCTCATGATTCCGTCGCCGAACTTTTCGTGCACGACGGACTTCACCGAGGTGCCGTAAACCTGCATGATTTCGTAGAAGCGATAGACCAGCGGGTCCGTCGGAATCGTCTGCCCGAGCGACTGCCCCTTCATCGGAAACTCCAGCAGGGCGTCCTTCACCTCGGAGCCGAGATCGAGCGAAGTGCAGAGCTTCGTCGCGGTCTCATCCGTCATCGAGTTTTCCCCGAAACAGCACGAGGCAATCCAAACCTCGGCCATACCGACTGCGCTGGACAGCTCTTCCCAGCTGATCTTCTTTGCACTCTTCGCTGCCAGAATGGCCTCGGTCATTTCCTGCTTCGTCATCACTAACATTCCTTGCGTATCGGGCGTCGGCAGTCGACGCGGTGGTTCAAACGGCTTCGCTGAGCGCCTCGCTCTTCGATCCCGGAGCGGCGCCGGGAGCCGCGGCCTCCTCGGGGGCACTTTCGGTGCTTGCAGAGCCCTCGTGGCTCGATCCGTTCACCAAGAACTCCACGAGACGCGTGCGAAGGGAGTAGTACTCGGTGCTTTTCACCAGACTGGCCCGAGCCCGGGGGCGTTCGAGCGCGACGTCGACCTGTTCGGCGATCCGAGCGTTCGGACCGTTGCTCATCAGAAGAACACGATCCGAAAGGTAGAGTGCTTCGTCGACGTCGTGAGTAATCATGAAGACCGTCTGGTTCGTCTCGCGGCAGATCGAAATCAATTCGTCCTGAATCGAGCCTCGGGTCAGTGCATCGAGAGCGCCGAACGGTTCGTCCATGAGGAGGATCTGCGGCTCAATCGCAAACGCTCGTGCGATGCCAACCCGCTGTCGCATGCCCCCGGAAAGCTGGTGTGGCTTCCGGTTCTCGGCCCCTTCGAGACCCACCATCTTCAGGTACTTGCGGCTGTGCTCGAGCACCTGCTCGCGATTCCAGCCGGGCCAGCGAGCCTTGACCGAGAAAACCACGTTCCCGAGGGCTGATTTCCACGGCAAAAGACTGTGATTCTGAAAGATCACGCCTCGCGAGAGTCCCGGGTCTTTCACCTGTCTGCCCGCGACGTACACGTATCCGCTCGTGGCGCTGGAGAGGCCCGCGATGATGTTCAAGATGGTCGACTTCCCGCACCCGGAGTGACCGATGAGACTGACGAACTCCCCTTTCTCGACGCCAAAGCTGACATCGCTGAAGACCGCGAGACCTCCTTCCCGCTTCTTTCCGGTTCCGGGATAGGTCTTCTCGAGATTTTCGATGTAGAGATAGGGCAGACTCACAGTGACACCTCTGATGCGGGCGAAGAGCTCTCGGTCGTGTTGCGGGTCAGGTCTGGTAACTCACCATCTGCGAGGCACGAGCCAAAACCCAATCGAGGAACATCCCCACCGCACCGATCATCAGGATTGAGAAGATCACGGCCGCAAGATCCAAGTTGTTCCACTCGTTCCAAACGTAGTAGCCAATGCCCGTACCCCCGACGAGCATCTCGGCAGCCACGATGACGAGCCACGAGATCCCGATCGAGATGCGCATGCCCGTCAAAATCGTCGGCGCAGCGGCGGGCAGAACGACGGTGAGGGCCGTCCGCACGGGGTTGAGTTCCAGTGTCTTGGCGACGTTCAAGTAGTCGCGGCTCACACTGTCGACCCCGAACGCCGTGTTGATCAACACCGGCCAGAGCGAACAGATGAAGATCACGAACACTGACGACGTGACGGAGTCCTTGATGATGAACAAGGCCAACGGCATCCAGGCGAGCGGCGATATCGGCTTCAAGAGCTGAATGAAGGGATTGAGCGCCTTCATCATGAGAGGCGACATTCCAATCAAAAACCCGATGGGAATCGCCACGACGAGGGCGAGCGAGTAACCGGCCAGAACTCGTCCCACGGAGTAGACGAGCTGCACCCCGATCCCCTTGTCGTTCGGCCCACGGTCGTAGAAGGGGTCGGCCAGCTGCTCGATCGCCAGTGCGACGATCGCCGACGGGGGTGGGACCTTCGCGGTTTCGTCCTCGCCGGCGACGAGAGCTTCATACTCGGACTTCGGACCGCTCCCGCCGCCCGAACTCACCGCGGCTTCCCACGCCGCCAAGCTCAAAAACAGGATCAAGATCGACAGCAGTTTCGCTTTGGCGTTGAACGACAGCATGGAAAGTCCGAGGGGGATGGGGTGAGGTGAGTTCGGGCGGGGGAGAATGGGCAGCCCTTTTCAGGTTCGCTTGATGGCGAAGCTCTCGATGTATTCGTCCGGCTTCTCGGGGTCGAACTTCTTCCCCATGATCGTGTAGGGCTCGTACGTCTTCGCGGGCGGCGTGTAGCCGAGCTCCTTCATGTACTTGCCGCAGTCGGTGGCGATGTAGACCTGCTCAGCGACCTTCTTGTAATCGAGGTCACCCTTCACGTAGCCCCAACGCTTCATCTGCGAGAGGATCCACACGGCCATCGAGTGCCAGGGGAACGGATCGAAGTCGATGCGATTCGGCACCTTCTTCACCTCGCCGAGTCCGTCCGCAAAGGTCCCCGTCAGCACCTGCTCCACGACCGTGACCGGCTGGTTCAGGTAGTTCTTCGGTGCGATGGCCGCCGCGATTTCCTTGCGATTTTCCTGCTTCGACGAGTAATGCGTCGCGTCGACGATTGACTTGAAGAGCGCACCGAAAGTGTTCGGCATCTTCTCGGCGAACTCCTGACTTGCTGCGAAAGCGCAGCAAGGATGTCCCTCCCAAATTTCTTTGGTGAGAAGGTGCAAGAAGCCAACCTTTTCGTAGACCGCGCGTTGGTTGAAAGGATCCGGCGCGAGATACCCGTCGACGTTGCCCGCCTTCAGATTGGCGACCATCTCGGGAGGAGGAAGCACGCGAATTTGGATGTCCTTGTCAGGGTCCACGCCGTGCTCGGCTACGTAATAGCGAAGCAGGAAGTTGTGCATCGAATAGTCGAAGGGCACGGCAAACTTGAAGCCCTTCCACTGCTTCGGATCGCGCTTGTCCTTGTGCTTCATGTGAAGCGTGATCGCCTGACCGTTGATGTTCTCCACGGCGGGCATCAAGTACGGCGTCGCCGTCGAACCGGCCCCGAGCGTGATCGCAAGAGGCATCGGAGTCAGCATGTGGGACGCGTCGTATTCCTTGCTGAGCGACTTGTCTCGAGCGACTGCCCACCCAGCCGTCTTGATGACATCGACGTTCAGTCCGTACTTTTTGTAGAAGCCCAGTGGGTGCGCCATGATGATCGGGGTGGCGCAGGTGATCGGAACGAACCCGACTTTGAGCTCCTTCTTCTCCAGGGGCTTCGCTGTGCTCTCCTTCTTGGCCCCCTGAGTCGTTTTTTCGATCTCTTCTTTCGCGGCCTCCTTGCAGGCTGCGAGGGGGAACGCGGCCGCCAGGGCCGTGTAGAAGGACGAGGCACCAACCCTCTGGATGAAGGCTCGGCGATGAACTTCGTTCCCTCCGAAGATCGCTCGGACGACCGAGCTCTCGATCACTCGATCGATGATGCTCTCGGGATCGTCCAGAATCTGGACTGCGTCGCCGGCCTCCTGCGAGGTCGCCGCGTGGGGGCGACCGACGTGGCCGGCAGGCGAATGGGCATGGGACGAGCACTCGTGACCGGGTTCGGTTTCGAAGTGCCCATGGGGACCGTGCGAAAGGTCGGTGTCCGGACGGAAAGGATCATTGAGGGGCGCACGCTTCATGTCGTGTTTCTCCAGTGCGAGTCGGGGGACTTGCACTGGAGAAGAGCAAGGCGTGTGCCACACCTCGCTTCAGCGACCATTCCGGCCGAATCGAGCTGCGACATCGATTGTTTCCGCTCGCCGACGCGACCAACTGCTCACGGCTTTTCGTGAATACCGCACAAGTTGTGGTGCGCCTTGTTCACTTGCGGAGAAACAAATCGGACCCGTCGTCGACGTCTTCTCCCTCCGGGCAAAGCTCTGCGTTTTCCGTTTTCCCCGCCGCCCGCCGGGTTGGTGTCATCCTCGAACACCGAGTCTCGCCCGCCACGACCCGCTCCTGGATCGGCCCTAGATCGGAGAGGAGCGCTACCTCACGACCGAGGTCGATCGCGTCGCGACGCGCTCCCCCTCTTGTTCGACGCCGGGAGACGTCGCTTTCACTGGCGCTCGATGCCGAGCTTCTTCATTCGATAGCGCAGCGTGTTCGGATGGATGCTCAGAAGGGCGCTCGCGCTCTTCGGGCCGCTGATGCGATAGTTGGCTCGTTCGAGCGCATTTTGAATGCGCGCGCGCTCGAGCTCCTCCAGGCTCTGCCCCAGCGTTCGAGCAGCCGGGGGCTCCGACTCGGGAGCGCTCTCGAACCGTGGCGCTCCCGCACCTTCGCAGGGCTCGTCTTTCCTGAGCACCCTGCGGCAGAGCGCTTCGGCGGGAATGCGCACGAAAACACCGTCGCTCACGAGAGCGGCGCGCTCGAGAATCCCTTGGAGCTCGCGCACGTTCCCCGGAAAATCATAGTCGAAGAGGCGTTTCATGCTCTCCTCGTCGACCTCGCCCACCGGGCGCTCCCACCGACGCTCGAGATCCGCCAGACAGTGCTCCACGAGCTCCGGGATGTCCCGGCGCCGTTCGCGCAGCGGCGGCACCTCAATGGTGACGACGTTCAGTCGATAGAAGAGATCTTCCCGAAATCGACCTTGTCGCACGAGCTCACCCAGATCGCGGTTGGTCGCCGAAACGATCCGGATGTTCACGTGCAGCGTTTCGACTCCGCCCACCCGCTCGAACTCGTGCTCCTGAAGCACGCGGAGGAGCCGAACCTGGGCCTCCAGCGGAAGCTCGCCCACCTCGTCGAGGAAGAGAGTTCCGCCATCAGCTTGCTCGAACTTGCCGTGGTGAGTGCGCTCAGCTCCGGTGAACGCACCGCGCTCGTGTCCGAACAGCTCGCTCTCGAGCAGATTCTGGGGGATGGCTCCACAGTTCACACGCACGAGCGGTCCGTCGCGTCGCGTGCCCCGCTCGTGGATCTCGCGTGCGATGAGCTCCTTGCCCACCCCGGTTTCCCCCTCGATGAGCACGGTACTATCCGTCGTGGCCGCGCGGGCCACCCACGCAAGAGTGCGCTTGAGGGCTGGGCTCGACCCGACGATTTTACGCTGCTTGAGGACACTGCGAATTTCGCGACGGAGCGACCGATTTTCCGCCTGGAGGCGCTCCTTGAGGGACTGAACCTCGAGCAGAGCCAGGCGGAGGCGATCCTCCATTTGACGGCGCATCGTGATGTCTCGAAAGACGACGACGGCGCCGACGATTTCCCCGCCATCGAAGATGGGAGTGCTCGTGTATTCGACGGGAAAGGACTTGCCGTCTTTCCTCCAAAAGACCTCGTCGCACACCGTCCGAACCATCCCGTCGTGCACCGCGGCGTAGATCGGGCAGTCCTCCGGGGCGTATCCGGTGTGATCCGGGTGCGAATGGTGGACGACCTCGTGCATCGGTCGACCGATCAATTCGTCGACCGTGTGGCCCGTCATCTGCGCGGCTGCGGGGTTCACGAACGTCGCCCGCCCTTCGAGATCGAGGCCGTAGATCCCCTCGCCCGCGGCGTTGAGAAGCAAGTCGCTGTGCTGGCGAAGCGCCTCCCAAGGATCGGCGCCGTCATCAGGGAAGGCCTCTCGCACCAGGCGGGGATATCCGCCGCCGGAGGACAGGCGCAGGGGCGCTCGGGATGGCGAGCTAGCCATGGGTTAGGTGTTTTCATGGACCATGTTGCCATCCGGAGGCAGGCCTCGTTTCGTCCGTGTATCGGAGGGCCTTGACAGGGGTTCGGGCATGCTTATTTGCGAGCCGATTGTCATGTCTGAAGCGAAGAGTCACCCATTTCAAGCCGAGGTCAGCCAGGTCCTGCACCTCGTGGTCAACTCGCTCTACAGCCACAAGGAGATCTTTCTCCGAGAACTCGTCTCCAACGCGTCCGACGCCCTGGACAAGCTGCGCTTTCGGGCGCTCTCCGAAAAAGAGCTCCTGAGCGGCGACGAACCATTGAAGATCCGCCTCATCCCCGACGAGAAGGCCGGAACGCTCACGATCAGCGACAACGGCATCGGAATGACCGAGGCGGAGCTGATCGAGAACCTGGGCACCATCGCCCGCTCCGGTACGCGAGAGTTCGCCGAGCGCCTGAGGCAGGCTGCCGACGCGCAGGCCAAGGGCACCCAGCTGATAGGGCAGTTCGGAGTCGGGTTCTACAGCGCCTTCCTCGTCGCCGACCGGGTGGAGGTGCTTTCCAAGGCCGCCGGGAGCGATAGCGCGTTTCGCTGGGAAAGCGACGCCAAGGAAACGTTCACCGTCGAGCCAGCCGAACGTGCGGAGCGCGGAACCACGGTCGTCGTGCATCTCAAGGAGGACCAGAAGGCCTACGCCTCGGCCTACACGCTCCGAGAGGTCATCCGAAAACACTCCGATTACGTGGGGCACCCCATCGAGCTCGAAACCCGGGACGAGAAAAAGGAGGAACCTACCGTCGAAGTCATCAATCAGGCCCGCGCCTTGTGGCAGCGTTCGCCGAAGGAGGTGACCGACGAGCAATACCAGGAGTTCTACAAGCACCTCACCCACGACTGGGAAAACCCGCTCAGCTGGCGTCACTTCCACGTGGAGGGCACGCAGATGTTCGCAGGCATCGTCTTTTTGCCGGAAACGGTGCACGGCGAGCTCCTCGATCCGCGGGGCCAGCACGGTGTTCGTCTTCACGTCCGCCGAGTCTTGGCCATGGAGAGCTGTGAGGAGCTCCTTCCCAAGTGGCTCCGTTTCGTGCGCGGTGTCGTCGATTCGGAAGACCTACCGCTTAACGTCTCTCGCGAGACACTGCAAGACTCACGTGCGGTGCGCATCATCAAGAAGCAGGTGACTTCGCAGGCGATGAGCATGCTGGAGGAACTTGCGAGCGACCGCCCCGACGATTACCTCAAGTTTTGGGAGGGCTTTGGACCGGTCTTGAAGGAGGGTCTGCACTTCGAACCCGAACTGCGCGACCGTCTCTCGAAGCTCCTCCGCTATCGCAGCACTCGAGAGGTGCCCGAGGGCCAGAGCCCCTGGACGAGCCTCGCCGACTACGTCACGCGAATGCCGGAAGAACAGCCCGCGATTTACTACGTCGAGGGTCATTCGCGGGAGATCCTCGAGTCGAGCCCGCATCTCGAACAGCTCCGCAAGCGAGGCTACGAAGTGCTTCTGATGACGGACGCGGTGGACCCCTTCGCGCTGGACGGCCTCCGTGAGTTCGAAGGCAAGCCGCTCGTCAATGCCATGAAGGAGAAGCTCGACCTCGGGAAAGACGAGGAAAAGATCGAGGCGAGCGATTCCCTGACCGAGCACTTCAAGAAGGTCCTCGGTGACAAGGTGGGCGACGTTCGGAACTCGAAACGACTCGCCGAATCCCCCGTGTGTTTGGTGACCCCGGAGGGAGGCATTCCGCCCCACGTCGAAGCCATGATGCGAGCGCAAAAGCTCGAAGTGCCCCGCACGAAGCGGATCCTGGAGGTGAATCCCGATCACCCCGTCTCGATCAACCTACGGAAGCTCCTCCTCGTCAAACCGGACGCTCCCGAGCTGTCGGAGTGGATCGAAGTGCTCTACGACCAGGCGCTCATCGCCGAGGGAAGCCCCGTGGACGATCCGGCGCGCCTCGCTCGCCGGATGAGCGCGCTTCTGACGACCGCAGCGGAACGCGCCGTAAACGACTGACGCTGGCGGACCGCTCCAGTGGGAGGCGCCGAGCACTCCCGGTATAGGCTCGGCGCTCGCCGCGCACTCCGCTGGCCCGCACCAGCGCGTGTGGCCCGTCGCCGCGTTTGCTATGCCCCCGGCGTGAGCGCATCCAGAAAGCGGCCGGGCCGCGGCGATCCGATTCCGGACCAAGACAGTCCGTGGGCAGGTCCGAGTCGTAGCCAGGTGCGACGAGAGGCCAGCGCGGTGACCGCCCTGGGCCTCCGCCTCACCAAACTGAAGCCCTCCGAGCTTGCGGCGCTCCCCCTCGGAGACGAGCTCAGAGAGTCCATCGAGCTCTGCCGCACGCTGACCAAGGGCGCGCACGGGCGGCAGCTTCGGCGCGTCGCCAAGCTCCTCCGCGCACTCCCGGAAGAAGATCTCACCGCTCTGGTGGAACTTTCTGCCGGAGGTGTCCAGGTCGCGTCCGATCCCGACGAGCCGCTGTACGAGAGGTGGCGGGCGCGCCTGCTGACCGAGGGTGATGCCGCCCTTGGAGAGCTCGTACAGAGCTTTCCCATCATCGATCGGCAACGGCTAAGACAACTGATCCGTCAAGCGAGGCGAGACCCACCGGATGCTCGAACCAAGCGGGCGGCACGCGAGGTGCTTCGGGCAATTCGTACTGCAGCGAAGGCGTCCGCGGGAGAAACCGATGATAATTGAGTCCTCCCCAGCAAGCGAAATGCCACCGACTTCCCTTTCCGACCCCACACCCCTCCGCCGCGGCAATCGCCTCACGAGCCGTACCTCGACCATCGCGTTCGTCGTCGACTGGCTCGAAGATCCGCACCAAGCCGCGCTACTCGCGGGCGCCCGCACCGCCGCCAACGCTCGCGGAGCGCGCCTTGCCGTGTTCGCTGGCGGCGCCTTCGACTCGCCTCGCCGAAGTGGTACGCGCCGCAATCACATCTACGAGCTGATCGACCCCGACGCCTTTGACGGTGCCGTGATTTCCACGGGCACCTTGGTGTTCGGCACGCGCTCACCAGTCGAGGCCCTCTGTAAACGCTTTCGAGGGCCGGTCTGCAGCGTTGCCGTCGAGCTACCGGGCACGAGCTCGGTGGTCATCGACAACAGTGCAGGGATGGCAGAAGCGATTGAGCACCTCATCGTCGCGCACGGCCACCGAAACATCGCCTTCATTCGGGGGCCCGAGACGAATGCGGAAGCGGAAGAACGCTACGCCGCCTATCGTCGAGCCCTCGAGCGAAACGGAATCACCTTCGACGAGTCCTTGGTCACAAACGGCGATTTCCAACGCGAGGCAGGTGTTCGCGCCGTTCGAACCTTGTTCGACGAGCGCGGCCGGAGTTTGCCCAGCATCGACGCGATCGCCGGCGCAGCCGACTTGATGGTGATGGGCGCCCGGGACGAGCTCGAACGCCGAGGCATCAAGGTTCCGAGTGACGTCGCCCTCGTCGGGTTCGACGACGTGCCGGCTGCGCGTTACCTCTTCCCACCCCTCTCTTCCGTCCGGCAGCCTCTGGAGGAACAGGCCGCGGAAGCAGTCGGGCTCGTTCTGCGCCAACTGCAGGGGCTCGGCGAAACGCAGCAGCTCAAGCTCGCGACCCAGTTCTTTCAGCGTCGCTCTTGTGGTTGCCAGAATGGGACGACCGCTCTTTCGACTCGACCTGGGCCTTCGCGTCGCCTGGGCCTCGAAGCCAGCTGGATTTCGCGCCGGGAGGTGCTCGTGGCGTCCCTCGCCCGAGCGGCCCAGGGCGAATTTTCCGCGGCGGGGCGAAGTTGGGAGCAGCGCCTCTTCAACGCGACGGCACGCGACCTTCGTGGCGAGACGGGCGCTCTCCTGCAGTCGCTGGATGAGCTCCTCTGGGCCGTCAGCGACGCGGGGGGGAACGTGAGTGCCAGCCAGGGGGTGATCTCCGCGCTCCGCGCCGAGCTCGTGGCCTGCGCGGGGGACGATCCCGACCAGCTCCGCGCGGTGGAATCAATCCTCCATGACGCGCGCCTGTTGGCGAGCAGCGTCATCGAGCGTTCCCAGGCGCAAAAGCGACTTCTCACCGAGGAACGCGCGCGGCGCCTCAGCGGAGCCAGCGCGCGGCTCATCACGATCTTCGATCTTTCGCACCTGGGCGAATCGATGCGAGCCACGTTGCCCGGCTTGGGCATCTCCAGCGCCTACGTTGCTCGCTACCCGAACGAAAGCCTTGCCGAGGCCGAACTGATGGCAGCCTTCGGCCCTTGGGGCACGCTGGACGCCCGTCGAACCCGACCGCGTTTCTCCGCAGAACGGCTCGTACCGGAGCGCTACCGACAGCACCTCGACGAAATCAGCTACGTGGTGGAACCGCTGGTCCACGGCACCCAGCGGATCGGGTTCGCCGTCTTCGAGCTCGGAGAGAGCGAAGCTTACACGTACGAAGTCCTCACCGAGGTGATTGGTGCGGCTCTGCACGGAGCACTCCTTCGCGCTGAACTGAACCAGCGCCCTCCTTCTCAGCCCGCCCCAACCATCGCCCCTCCCTCGTCGGAGGCCACGGACATCCCGTAGCAGAGCATCCTCCTGTCGCTTGTCCCTTGACCCACGAAGTTTCCGCGCGGGGCGGGCGCCCAGAACTGCGGCTCCGAAGCTTCCGGATGATCACGCGGTCGCAGCGCGACGTTGCGCTTCGACCAGCGCCAGTTGAGCGAGGCATGCTGGCACAGCAGCTTCCGTCCGCAGGGGCATCGCGCCGAGCGTGGTGCGCACGAACCCTTGGTCGTCGAACGTCTCGAGCTCCCGACTGATCCAGCCGCCCTCGGGACCGATGGCCACGAACACGTCCTCCTCCGTTGTGCGCAATGCCGTGTCGAGCCAATGGTTCGACCCTGGCTGGAGGACCACCTTGTCCGCGCGTGAGCCCATCAAGTCGGGAAGCTCATCTTCGACAAAAGGCCGGAAGCGTGGGCAAACCGTCACCTCGGGGAGCCACGTTTGCCGCCCCTGTTCACAGCCCAGCCACACGTCCTCGCGCAAGCGGTCCGGCTTGAGGCGTGGAGACGACAGGTAGGCCTTCTCCACGCGCCATGCACTCAGCAGGAAAATCCGTGCAACGCCGAAACTCGCAGCCATCTGCAGGATTCGACTCAGGCCCTTCGGACGCGGCATCGCCAAAAGGAGCGTGACCCGAGGCGGCGCGATCGGTGGCCCGGGGTTGAGCTCGAGGTCCAAAGTACCTGCAGAGCTGGAAAGCACCCGCGCATCACGGGGTGCATGCCCGATCACGCCCACCCGCAACCCGTCACCCTCCCGCTTGCGAAGAACGCCGTGCACGTGCTCCGCCCTCCGGCCCCGAATCCGCGCCCGACCGTCCACGACTTCGTCCGTGTCCACCAAAAGGAGGTTCATCGGCCTTCTCTCACGCTCAACTCACGAAGCATAGGCCAGACCCCCTGCTGGCGCTTCCCCTGGGTCGCAAGTCGGCGATGCGGCGCGGCATCGGCCTGTCGCCGAGCTCGCACCCCCAGAACCTCCGCTCGACCCACTCGAATTCCCGTCGGTCGATCCGCACGCCACGAGGACCAAAGCGATCACCGCGCCGGAAGATGGGAGAAGCCGCAAGGTGAGGGCGGTGAGGCAAGCTCGAAACATTCCCCTCGGATCAGTAACATCCAAGCGGGGCGGAGCCCAGAACACGTCGCTGCGGCGATGGAAGGGGGCAAACAGGCTTTAAGCGAAAACGCCTTCCCCTCGCCACTGAATCGCCTTCGAATTCTCATAAACTGACGCACCCGGGCGACCGTAATGCCAGGCCATGACTGGAATGCGCAAATACGCCCGCGACACTAGGGATCTGGTCATCGGAGGCAGCCTGATGCTCGTTTTGCTCGGGCTACGTCTCGCTCTCAAGGTGCGCCGCTACGGCGCGGGAGCTTAACGAAGACCCGACGCGCTGTGTCGCCTGCCCGGTCAACCGCGTAAGAACAGCCAGTTCTCTGCGTCGCTGTCCTTCGCGACGAACCGGTACCCATCCTCTCGAAACCGCTTCAAACCGTCGGGATCGGTGATCCGCTTCTCGACGATGAAACGCGCCATCGTACCGCGCGCTCGTTTGGCGCTGAAGCTGATGATCTTCGGCTGCCCTCCTCGCATCTCCTTGAAGACGCAAGTGACGACGCGCGCCTTCAGCGCCGGGCGCGGCACCGCCGAAAAGTACTCGTTCGATGCCAGGTTCACGAGCGTATCGGAGCCGAGCTGTGCGAGCTGCCGGTCGAGCGCCCGCGCCAAGCGGTTTCCCCAAAAATCGTAGAGCGTCTTGCCGCGTGGGGTGGCGAGTCGACTCCCCATCTCCAGACGGTACGGCTGAATCGCATCGAGGGGACGAAGGAGCCCGTAGAGCCCCGAGAGGATCCACACGTGTTCCTGGGCGAACGCGAGATCATCCGACGACATTTCTCGTGCCCGAAGCCCCACGTACGTGTCGCCGTCGAACGCCAAAGCCGCCTGCTTGCTGCCGCGGGGTCGAGTGGCCTTCGCGTCGAACGACTGAAAGCGCTCGAAGTTCAGTCGAGCGAGCCCGTCGCTGAGCTTCATGAGGCTTTTCAGATCTTTTGCCTCGAGTTGTCTCGTGGTTTCCGATAGCGCTCGAGTCTCTTTGAGGAGCTGAGGGGTGGTCAGAGGGACCTGCACTTCGGAGGGGTCGAAGTTCAGTTTCTTGGCAGGGGACAAGACAGCAAGCACGGCGGCGACCTGAAAAAATCTGGACGACAGTCGAGAACCGAGGACAACCTGCTCGCGACGCGCGAGACGGCTGGCCCCGATGAGCGATGTACAGGGGACCGGGACGGGTCTAGCATTGTCCAGGGCGCAATCGACGATTTTTCGCCAGGTTGACTCCGCGTCGCCCCTCGGGGGGTGCTGGCCGATGATCGGAGCCGAGACCCACAGCGACCCATGAGCATTCCGGACGAGGCAAGCCAAACATCAGGGATGCCCACGGCCGATCCGCTCGTCGGGACCTTGGTCGCAGACCGCTACCGCATCGAGGCTCTCCTCGGCGAGGGTGCGATGGGGGCCGTCTACCGTGCCGAGCACGTGCACATGAAAAAGACGGTGGCCCTCAAGGTGCTGCACCGCCAGACCAGCACGAACGCCGAGGTGGTTCGCCGGTTCGAACGGGAGGCCGTCGCCGCCGGCCGGGTCGAGCACCCGAACGTCGCGGCCGCAACGGACTTCGGGCGCCTCGCTGACGGCTCGTTCTACTTGGTCCTCGAGTACGTGGCCGGAGCGAGCCTCGGTCGAATCATCGAAGAAGAGGCACCGCTGTCACCCGAGCGCGCCTGCCGCATCGCTCGGCAGATTGCCGCAGCTCTCGCGGCGGCGCATGCCGCAGGCATCGTGCACCGGGACTTGAAGCCGGAAAACGTCATGTCGGTCGGCCAGAATCGTGACGCCCTCAAGGTCCTCGACTTTGGCATGGCCAAACTGGCCCAGGGCGAAACGGCAGACGACACCAAGCT
This sequence comes from Polyangiaceae bacterium, assembly GCA_050289625.1. GTDB lineage: Bacteria > Myxococcota_A > Polyangia > Polyangiales > Polyangiaceae > NIC37A-2. The sequence goes on from JBNKGC010000028.1 coordinate 41,501, forward strand.
CACGATGCATGGCGCGGTCTACGGCACCCCGCAGTACATGGCTCCCGAGCAGGCCGCGGGTCAGGAGGTCGATCACCGCGCCGACTTGTACGCCGTCGGCGTCATGCTCTACGAGATGCTGACGGGCACCGCGCCGTTCACTGCCGACCAGGTAATGCCGCTCCTCATCAAGCACATGACGGAGCCTCCGCCCCCGCTCCCGACGGAACTCCCCCGCGAGCTGGTCAACCTGGTCATGACGCTGCTCGCCAAGAAACCCGAGCAGCGGATTCAGACCGCAGCCGAACTCGAGGCCCGGCTTCGCCATTTTCTCGGTGAGGCAAAGGGCGCTTCGGGGGACCTTTCGAGTGCCGCGCCGGCGCACAGCACGCTGTCCCTCCCCCGAATGACGACCCTGCTCGCGGCAGCTGGACCGATGGCCAATCGAGCGAGCGAGCTCGCCCGACGTAGCATTCACTATCTTCGTGGGACCACGGAGATCAGGGGGCGCGCCGTTCCTCGTTGGGCAGCGGCAGGCGCAATCGCTCTACCTTTGATGATCGTGCCCTTCGCTTGGGGTGATCCTGAGGGCGAAGCCACCCCGCCCTCCCCTGCGCTCCAGGCAGGCTCGACCGCCGCCGCTGATGCCTCCCCCGAGCCTCCTCCGCTGGAGAAGCCGAGCCGCAAAGAGCCTCCTCCCCCCGACCCGCAGCTCGCCAAGGTGATCGCGGCAGCACAGAGCGGGTCGGAGCCTGCGCTCTATGCCCTCGAGCAGCGCGACGACGACGAGCGGTCGAGCCCCGAATGGCTCGCCCTGGCCAAAGCCCGATTGATGAGAAAGCGCGTGGAGCCAGCTCTCGAGGCCTTTCAGGCCGCCATCGAGATGCGGCCCGAGTCGAAAAACGACGACACCATGCTCGGCGCCCTCAGAAAGCTCGCGGACGACGAAACCCACGCCCCCCCGATTCTCACCTTCGCGGCGGAGCGGATGGGACAGCTGGGCGCGGACTTCCTGTTCCACGTGTGGTCCAAGACGAGCCGCAAGACGCCGTCAACGACCATGGCCTACGATCTCCTCACCGATGGAGACGTGAAGAAGAACTGGTCTGCCGGGCTGCGCGTCGCCATGGAGCTCCGCGACCTCGAAAGCTGCGAAGACTACCGGACATTTCTACCGCGAGTCCAAGCCGCGGGAGACGAGCGATCCCTGACGCGGCTTCGCGACCTCATGAATCGCGGAGGTTGCGGCAAGTCCAAACGCGACGATTGCTACCCCTGTCTTCGCGACGACGACGCCCTGATCGATGCGATGCAGGAAGCGGGCATGCGCAAGGCGCCACGCTTCGACCGCCCCCGACGCTGGCGCTTTCGTTGACCCCCGAGTCGAGCCCCAGCGGTGCGCAGCGCGCCGCGCTTCGGCCCCCATGCGGTGCATGCAGCGCCGCATGAGAGCCAAAACGGATCGCCGACCTCACTCAGCCGGAGCGGCGGGAGCGGGCTTCGGTACCGCCGGCGCCGCCGGGGCGGGCTTCGGCGCTGCCGGTTTCGGAGCCGCTTGCTTCGGTGCTGCGGGTGCTGCGGGTGCCGGCTTGGGTGCTGCCGTCGGCTGCGCTGGCGCGCCCGGTGCGGGCTTCGGCGTGGGCACCGACATGGGAGGCGCTCCGGGCGGGCGACCATGGGGGCCCATCCCCGGGCCAGGACCATGGGGGCTCATCCCTGGACCGCCGCCCTCTTCCATCTTCTTCAGTGAGCTCAGCACCTGATCGTACTGGCCCAACATTGCCGTGCAGCGCTCGGCTGGGAACATCTGGGTCTTGTCGGTGACCATCTTGCAGGTCTTCGTCTCAGGCCCGAGGTCTTTGCACAGCTTGCCGACCAGGTTGTCGCAGTCAGCGCGCTCGGCCTTGATCTTGGCCAGACTGCCCGGAACGTCCGCCAACGCAGCACTGCATGCCGGCGCAGTAAGGAGCTTGCTCGCGGCTTTGGCCTGCATGCAGGCAGGCGCCTGGGGCGCGGTACCCTCGCAGATTTTCCCTTCCCACGTCTGGCAGGCATCGGCTCCACCAGCAGCGGTTGCTTTCTCCGCCTCCTGATTGACCCGAGCCTCTCGAGCGTACCATCCGCCGGCAACGCCGATACCGAGCGCAACGACAGCCGCGAGAAAGATGCCGCCGCCAGCGGTGGTCTTGACCGCGTCCTTACTCGTCGCCGCCGTTGACCTCGACCTGTGCTGCGCCGGAGCAACAGCTTCGGCTTCGTCTTCGTCTTCGTCGCCCTCTTCGCCGCCGTCGTCCGAGTCCTCGTCGTCCTCTTCTTCAGCTCCCTCCGACGAAGTATCCGACTCCTCGGCGGATGGCTCGCCACCTTCGGCCGCCGCGGCGATCTCTTCCTTCTCGGCCGAGGTTTCCCCGCCCTCCGACTCGGGAGCGACGTTCGATTCGCTCTCGAGCTCCTGATCCTTTTTCTTGTCCTCGGTCTCGTTTGCCATGGCCGGCACCATAGACGGGTTCCGCTCCAGGTGAAGGACTTCTTCAATCAAAGCGACAGCGTCCGACCAGGTTCGAAGGAGGAGCAGGAGATCTCGAACCTCCTTCCCCTGGGCCGCATGGGCTTCAAACTCGGTGACGACTACCGAGTGTCTAGATCTCCATGATCTCGCACACCTGCGCCGCCATCCTGCTCAGCGAAGTGGTTTCACCCGTGGCCAAACAATACCGCATCAGTCGTCCTCGTCCTCCCGAGGTGAATGCCCTCCGACTGCCCAATCGCACCCCTTCGTGCGATCGGAGCTTCACTTGATCCAAGTCCGCACCGCCGTAGGTCACGATCAGAGAAAGCGCGTCTGGGAATTTCCGCGGCGCCAGATCAAGTGATCCCTCTCGTTGCTTGTTTGGTCGCGGCAAAGGGCAAACCGGCCTGGGATCTCGAGCTCGACGCGGCAATGCACCTCGGGTTCGACGGGGAAAGGCAACGGCGGCTCGAAGGGAGCCCTCGTCGCCGCACGGAGATCTTCGCCTTGGCACCAAAGCTGCTATGTGACTGCTCATGATCCGAAAAGCTTTCTTGGGGGCAGGGGTTCTTTCTCTTGGACTCCTCGCGTGCGGCGGCACGTCGAACGACCACGAAAACAACTCGCAGGATGCGGCGACCTGCGTTCAGGGGGACGCAATGCAGATCTGGAGCAGCGCTCCCGCCTCGAACGTCGCCTTCGCGTACAAGCTTCATCGCCAGTAGGCCTGCTACTGACGGGTCGGAGCATCCACAGAGCACGGTTCGACGTCTGGTCCAGGAAAAACGGCTACCGGAAGCCGTTCATCTGCACCTGTCGGCCCCGTTTCCTCGGTGTAGCTTAACTCCATGGCACATCGCATCGAGGCACGGACGCACGGTGGACCCGAAGTTCTCGAGTGGCGCGAGTTCGAGCCGTCTCCACCGGCGGTGGGGGAAGTGCTCGTGCGCCACTCAGCCGTCGGATTGAACTACATCGACGTCTACCACCGAAGCGGAGCCTATCCCGCGGAGCTGCCCCTCGTTCCCGGTCTCGAAGCCGCGGGTGTGGTCGAAGCGCTAGGTCCTCGTGTGGAAGGGCTCGCCGTTGGAGATCGGATCGCGTACGCGGCCCCTCCTCTCGGTGCCTACGCCGAGGTGCGCACCATGCCAGCCGACAAGGTGGTTCGACTCCCCGACTCGATCAGCAACGAAGTGGCGGCGGCCCTCGCGTCCGGTCGTTGTGCAGCACCGCTGAAGCGCCTTATCGTTCGCACCTCCCCATGACGCGACTCACTACCAGTGCAGGACGCCCCTTCGATTCGTTCGAGCTTCCGCGAAGTCACAGGCCGGTCTTGGTTCGACACCCGGAAGGTCCGATTTTGCGAGGGTCTGACTTTCCGAAAGGCGCGCGTATTCAGCGCGTCTTCAACACCCCACCCGATCCGCTCACCGGTCGAGCCTGCGTCCAGGAGCGCCTCTCGTTGATCCGCAAGAACAAGGGGCTCGTCTGAGTGCGCTCACAGCGGCTTCCGATTGCTTCGAGCCCGTCACCGCCGGTTCGGCCCGCTCGAGGTGACGGCCGAATCGGCGGAGAGGGCCTTTTCCCGACCATCGCGACCTGGACGGCCGCCTTCGTTGTTACCCTGTCCGCCACGACGGGCTGTGCCGCCCAAACGAACAAAGGAACGAAAGCAG
>JBNKGC010000029.1:0-45391 GCA_050289625.1 Polyangiaceae bacterium
CCGGAGCGCAGCGGGACAGTGGGGTGAGGAGCGGCGATTCACTCGCCGCGACGAGGGGGGCGGGTCCGCCCCCCTAAAAAACTAGGACGCCGCGTTGATCAGAAAAATGAAGGGCATCGCCAGCCACACCGCATCCACCTGACCCATCAGCCAGACGGCGGAATCGGCCTGATCGTCGAAAGTGCGCTGGAAACCCAAAAGCAGTCCGTGCGCCAGGTTGTAGGTGCCGTGGAAGTTCATGCCGCGACCGCCCCAGAACAGCCACCCCTCGGCGCCCACCTGCGTGCGCCCGGTCCCGGTGCGGAGCAGGCCACCCCCCGAAAGCACGATTGGCCAAGTCGGGAGCACGGGCAGGAGAACGCTACCGCCCGCGCCGATTCGCAGATCGTCGAACGACGCGGTCGCTACCGAAGCGTAGGGCCCGTACCCATAGCTCCGCTCACTGTCGCGACCGAAGAGGACGTCCCCGCGCGCGGCGCTACACCAGCGCGTTTCCTGCCACAGCGCACCGTTGGTGCCCAGGCCGCAGATGCCGGTGGCGAGACCCACGTCCCACTGCGTTCGCTCCTGAGCACCGGCTGGGCCACTCGCCAGGAGCACTCCGACCAGGCCGGCAAGCGCAAACGCTCGCGCCCCAACCCGGCGCCGAGTCGCTGGCGTCAGCGGCGAAGCGTCGAAGCGATGCATGAGCCGCTGCATAACGGTCGTCGTCGGGTGCGCCGTAGAGAGGATGCGTTCGTCAACGCGGCTCGGGAGATTCCGTCGATGCCGAGGTCGGATGCGCTCCATTGGCTCTCACAGCGGCTTCTTCGGGCAGACCGGTTTCGTCGAGGACGGCGTCGATGCGGCCGAGCAACGACTCGAGCATCTCCCGGTGCTGTCGCTCGAGCTCCTTGCGACGCGCACGCTCTTCTTCGAGCTCGTGTGCCAGGGTGATCGCGGCCAGAACGAGGGACTGCTGGTTCGGCACGCGCCCCGGTCGCGTCACGCTGTCGAGGCGAGCCTCGACCAGGCCAGCCAAGCGCTGGAGCTCGTTCTCCGCAGCGGACGTCACGACCCTGTAGGTCTGTCCGGCGAGGCGGAGTTGCACGGCAGCCTGGCTCATGGCCCTGCAACCTAACACCGGGGCTCCCCCATGGAAATGCGGTTGTTGCGTCGTCGGGACTCTTCGAGCCCTCCGTCCGAGCCTGGCGGGGGACCCGCCCGTCATGCTTCGGCGTCGTCCGCGTCTGCCGCTCCGGCGCCGGCAGCCTCCCCCGAGCGACGTAGACCCAGCGATTTCGCCTTCTTGTAGAGGTGGCTTCGCTCGAGCCCGAGGCTGCGGGCTGTCGCCGCCATTTGGTCGGAGTGCGCGGTAAGCGCCTCGGTCAAAATCGTGCGCTCGGCCTCCTCGACGAGCACCCGGTAGGGGACTCCGGGGCGGTACAAGCCTTTCTGCTTTTGGGTGGCACCACCCCCGAGAGCGCCAGCGACGTCTTCCCCGGTGATGGTTTCGTCCGGTCCCAAGATGACCAGTCGTTCCACGAGGTTCTTCAGTTCGCGAACGTTGCCGGGAAACGAGTGGGTCTCGAGCGCTGGAAAGGCAGACTCGTCAAACCGCATCTTCGGGCGATCGTTGCGCCGCGCCGCCGACTCGAGAAAGCTCGAGGCGAGTGTTCGGATGTCGTCGCGTCGCGCGCGCAGTGGCGGAAGAGCCAGCGGCACCACGTTCAGGCGGTCATAGAGGTCGGGACGGAACTCGCCTTCGTCGCAGGCGCGCACGAGGTCCTTGTTCGTGGCGGCGACCACGCGCACGTCGACGCGAAACGTTTCGTTGCCGCCGACGCGTTCGACTTCGCCCTCCTGAAGCACGCGAAGCAGCTTGGCCTGCATGTCGAGGGGCATGTCGCCGACCTCGTCCAGAAAAAGGGTGCCGCCGGAGGCGCGTTCGAACTTGCCGCGCCGTTGTTTCGTCGCGCCAGTGAAGGCGCCTGCTTCGTGGCCGAAGAGCTCGCTTTCGATCAAGTTGGCGGGGACCGCGGCGCAGTTTAGCTTCTCGAGGGGGCCCTTGGCACGCGGAGAAGCTCGGTGGATGGCCCGAGCGACCAGCTCCTTCCCGGTGCCCCGCTCCCCGGTGAGCAGCACGCTGGCAGGCGCCCGGGCCGCTCGGGTCACGGTGTCCCTGAGGGTGCGCATCGCCGTGCTATCGCCCAAGAGCTCGTCGAAATGCCCGGCTTCGGCGCGGAGCTCGGCGGCCTCGCGCTCGGCCCGCGTGAGACGGAGGGCATTTTCGAGGACGAGCAGCAGGCGGTCGGTGGAAAGTGGCTTTTCGAGGAAATCGAGGGCCCCGAGGCGAGTGGCCCGAACCGCCGTGTCGACCGTCGCGTGCCCGCTCATCATCACGACCACCGTGTCGCTGCCGGACTTGCGCAACGACTCCAGCAGCTCGACCCCGTTGCCGTCGGGCAGCGAAACGTCGAACAGGGCGACGTCGTAGCTCTGTTTGAGTAAGCGCTCTTGGGCGATGCCCACACCACCGGCCACGTCGACGCGGTAGCCCTCGAGATCGAGCGCTCGCTTCAACGAAGTCAGAATGGCCGGTTCGTCATCAACGACAAGCACCCGCGGCCCGCTCCCACGGGAGGAGCTGCGAACGGAAGAGGAGGAGCCGGTGCCTTGCTTCGTACCCATGGGACGCCGAGCGCAGGCTACCAGAATCGGCTCAGGCCCGCGCGAACGGGGACGGATCGCACCGAGTTTTTTGCTAGCCTGGCCGTTCGTGACCTCACCTGCTCTCCTGGCTCGAGGGACGCTCGCGCAAAGTCCTTTGCCCGAGCTCCTGATCGCCCTACTCGACCGTTCGCTCGCGGGAACGCTCGTGCTGCAGGAACCTTCAGGGGACAAGCACGCCGTCTTGATCGTGCGGGGAGCGCCAGGGAAGGCTCGCCTTGCGAACAACACGATTTTTCTCGGTTCCGTGTTCGTGGAACTCGGCATCATCACCCGCGAGGTGTGCGACGAGACCCGCGCCCGCGCTCAAAAGGCGCAAATGCCCCACGGACAGGTGCTGGTGGCGGAGGGTCACATCGACGACACGGGCCTCTTCGTCGGCCTGCGTGAACAACTCCGGCGCCAGATTCTGGCGCTCTGCAAGACGCTTCCGGCCGACACCGCCTTCGGACTGTACGACGCGGATTACCTCGAAAAGTGGGGTCCGTCGAGGCAGTGGCGCGTCAAGCCGCTGCCTTTGATTTGGCGCGCGCTCGTAGACGAGTCCAGGCGGGAACGGGTCGACCAGATCGTTGGCTCTCTCGGTCAACACCCCTTGCGAATGCGCCTCGAAGCGCCGGTGAACCGGTACCACATGGACCGGTCGGAGCTCGGTGCGATCAACGTGCTGCGCGCGAAGCCGATGTCGGTGCACGACCTGATCGGCTCGGGCGTCGGAAAGCCCGAGGGCATTGCCCGAATCGTCTATGCGCTCACGGTGACCCGGCAGCTCGCGCTACGCGACGACCTGCCGGAACCAGTCGGTCACGACGAACCGCCCGAGTCGCCCCACAGCGTGATGCCTCCGAGGCAACGTCCTGGGGGGCGTGCCAGTACGGGACCGCGGGTGAGTCCGCGTCCGTTCCGCAGGCCGAGTCCTCCGCCCGAGCCGGCCGACGGCACGAAGCGGAATCCGCGGGACCTCGAAGGTTTCCGCAAGGAAGTGGCGGCGTGCGCCGAGAAGGAGAACGAGACCCTCTACGAGCTCTTGGGCGTCGAGGCGGACGCGTCGGCGGCTCAGGTGCGCACGGCTTTCTTTCAACTCGCGAAGCGGTGGCATCCCGACAAACTCGCGCCGGAGCTGGAAGACTTACGAGACGTCGTGACTCGGACCTTCGCGAAAATGAGCGAAGCGCACCAAATTTTGAGCGATGAGGGGCAGCGCAAGCAATACGACCAAGCGCTCGAAGGCGGAAACGAGGAGCAGCAAGAAGTCGCGCGCGTGCTCCTGGCAGCGAGCGCGTTCCAACGGGCCGAAGTTCTCCTGAAGAAGCGGAGCTACGCCCAGGCGCTCGCCGAAGCGCGCACCGCGTACGAGGGAGACCAGACCCAGGCGGAATACCAGGGCCTGTACGCGTGGCTTCTGCACCTGACCGGTCAGGAGGAAGCCGAGCCTCTCGTGAAGATGCTGGATGAAGCCGTGAAGGCGGAACCCGAGAACGTTCGGTTGCTCTGGTATCGGGGACAGCTGCTCAAGAAGGCTGGTTTGGAGGCGAAGGCGATCCGCGACTTCAAGCGCATCGTTTCGATGAAGCCGAATCACGTCGACGCGGCACGCGAGGTGCGCGTGCACGACATGCGCCGCCGCACCGGGGAAGGGAAGAGCGGCCTGTTCGGCAAGTGGCGCGGCAAGCGCTGAGGGCGCCGCACAGCCCCGCGCGCTTCGTGCACTGTACGTGCACATTCAGTGTGCGAGTGATCCTCTGGTGAATAGCGGGCTGTGGTGAACTGGAGGCGCCAGATTCAGCCGGTCGTCTTCCTAACATTCGGAAATCCAAGGGAGTTTTCGGCGAGGTCCGGGCGGGTCGCTTCTCTCCACTCCGTTCACTGGCGCGCCTCCTGCTCTCCGGAGCTGCGCCCGTTCGCATGGCGTGAACGGAGTAGGAGACACCATGAAAGCGATTCGAAGAGTGACGGTGGGCATCAAGGCCCGACTCGACGAGGTCCTGAGCCACGTCGAAAACCACGAAGCGCTGGCGGAGTCGGCACTCGCCGAATTGCGTCAGAGCTTGGGCCGGGCGCGCGGACAGCTCGGTCGGGTGCGCCGTGATGGTGCGAGGCTCGCTGACGACCAGAAGCAAGCTGAGCGCGAAGCGGAGCTGTGGCGCGATCGAGCGCGACGCACGGACCCCGGGCAGCAAGAGCAAGCCCTCGAGTGTTTGCGCCGGTCGAAGGTAGCCCGCGTGCGGGCCGAGGGTCTCGGTGAGCGGCTCCGGGAGCATGAGGCAGTCGAGCGAAAGCTGGGCCGCGAAATCGCAATGCTGGAAGAGCGGTTCCGCGAGCTCGAGACGCGGCGGCGGATCCTGTCGACTCGCGAAGCAAGGGCGCGGGCAGTGGAGATCGCGAGTCAGGAGACGCTGCCGCGAAGCGGCAGCGTCGACGACGTGTTCGAGCGCTGGGAAGTGCAGCTCTGTGAGCGCGAGTACCCGCTGCTGTCGGTCGACGACGAAGTGGACGAGCTTTCGGATCGCCTCTCGAGTGAAGAGGAACGACAAGAGCTCCTGGGTGAGCTCGAAGCGCTGCGAGGTGACAAGTGACCTCTCTCGCGGAAAAGTCCCAGGGCCGGGTCGATGGACTGACCCGTGTACTGCGCGCCGCCGGTGCGGTGCTGCTGCTGTCATCGGCGTCGAGCTTTCTGCTCCAGCGCTGGGATTCGGTGAGCGACAGTCTGCGCTACGGCAGTTTGCTCGCGCACGTGGTGTTGCTCGCGGTGGCGGGCCTCGTCTGTGGCTCGAAGCGGTTCCGAGAAAGTCGTTCGGCGCGCACCTTTCTTCTGCTTTCGCTCAGCATGATCCCGGCGGCGTTCGAGGTGCTCGGCGGGCTCGTCTACTCGGTATTCAGTCTCGATGGCGCAGAAGTCGCGCTTCCCGGGTTTGCCCGGTGGGTGGCCAGCGGCCCGACCGAAGCGCTTCTGACGGCCGGCATCAGTTTGGCGATCTGCGCCTCGGTGAGTCGCCTGGCGCTCACGGCCCTCGTGCGTCCCGTGGCGGGCCGGGCTGCGGCGGGACTCGTCGCGATGTGTTCGCTCTTGCTGGTGCCGGTGCGGAGCGCCGATTGGATAGGCCTTCTTCTGCTCTTCGCCCTCGGAGTCGTGGTGCTGGTCGAGTCGCGCGTGTTTTCGCAGCATGCGGCGGCGCGCACCTTCGAGGGTCGCTTGGTGCGCCTGATCACCTGGAGTCCGATCCTCCTCGTGGCAGGCCGAGCGATTGGGTTTTACGAGCCGTCGGGGCTCTTCTTCGGGTGCGTCCAGCTCGGTTTCGGTGGCCTCCTGCTCCTCGGTGGACGACGCCTGAAGAAGGACGAGGCGGGAGCGATTCTCGCGGAGATCGCAGGGGCATTCATCGCCAGCACCGCGTGGGTTCCCATGGCGATCGCTCTGGACGGCGCTCTCCTCGAGCTCGATGGTCACCCACTGTGGCTCCTGCCGGTGGCGCTCGGTCTTCTTGCAGCGTCGCGCGCCGCGCGGAGCACGCGACGTGCGCTGCAAAGCGTGGGCGCAGTGGTGGGCGTTTCGACCGTAGGCGTCGCCCTTCTTGTCGAACCGTCCATGCTGTCCGCGGTGATCGCCCTTCTGGTGGGCCTCGCGGCGGGTGCGGATGGGCTTCTCCGCGGCGAGCGGTGGCTCGTGGGCTGGGCTGGTTGCGGCGTACTGGGCGGACTCGTGGTCGGTGTCACCCAAGCGATCGATGTGGCGAGCCTCTGGAATTGGGGCAGTCTTTCGGCGCTCGGGATGGGGCTCGTGTTCGTGGCTGCGTGGGTCGAGCGGCGGCGCCCCGAGCTCGTGCAGCAGGTGGCGCGCATGAGTCCCGAGGGTCGGAAGGCCGTGGCTGAACAGCGTGCGAAGCCCGAGCCTTCACGCGCCCGCATCGAGCGACCGAGTCAGGTCGGAGTGAGCGCTCCCGCGGTGCAACTCCCGGCGGCTCCCGACGGGGGCGCCTGGAAGCCTGCGCCCCAGGCGCGATGAAGCGCTCCCTCCGCGAGGTCCTTCACCTCGACGACGGTGAGGCAGCGACTGCTTCGCCGCGCCCCGGATCCCGCACCGGCCCTGCCGGGGGCGGGACCCGGCGCGATTCGATCACCGGGGGGGTTTGCGGTCCGCGAGCGCCATTGAGCTTAGAAAGGACGCGCTTGGCTGATCGAAACGGAGGGTAGGGATCCAGGCCGGCGACTTGCTCCTCGAGCTCCGTGCGGGTTCGCTCGAGGCTGACGAGGATCTTCGCCAGGTTTCGTCCTCGCTCGAGATCGACGAGGCGAACGGCCGTGAGGGTGCTCACGAGACGCGCCGAACGCTGAGCGAGCCGTTTCGCCTCACGCGTGAGCTCGCCCCGCTTGCGAAGTAGAGCTTCGTGGCGGAGCAGGTGCGTGCGGGCCTCCCGAACCAGGGCTCGTTGCCACTCGGGGAGGGCGGTCTCGCGAACGAGCCGTTCGAGAGTTCGTGAGGTGAGCTGGACGAAACGGTGACGGCGCGCGAGGCCCTCCTCCACCGTGACAGAGTATTTCTTGGTCTGGGCCCCGGGAACTTCGAAGACCGCGTGGCTGGCCCCCGTTTCGTCGTCGGAAAACACTCCGTCGCCGCCTTCGATGCGTGCGTTGCGGAATCCGGTCACGGCCCAGTGCACGGTGCGCGAGGCGACTCCGCGGTTCTCCACGGAAACGGCGTTGCGGACGCGACGCACGTAGTGCTCCACCGGGGCCGTCGTCGAAAACCGGAGCAGGCGCGTCTCGTCGGTGACCCGTTCGTCGCCGTTGCGCCTAAGCTCGACATCCAGATCGAGACCGAATTGCACCGTGCGCTTCTGGTTTGGTTCGGTGCGTTCGAGGGCCGATTCGCCTGCGAAACCGCCACCCTCGAATAGAGCGATGGTCCCGGCGGGTAGGGTTTGCGAGCTCGTGTTGGTCAAAAGGAGACTGCTACGCCCGGCCTTGGCCGGCGCCGGGAAAAACACGATCCGCCGGGCTTCGACTCCTTCCCGCAAGAAGGGCAGGAGGGCGGATTTTCCCGCGCCGAGGTGCACTGGACTCGGCATGGCGTAGCGGAAGAGAGCACCCACGCCGTCACCTGCGGCAACAGGCTGCGCAGCCAAGTTGCCGATTGAAAGCAGGGAGCTCTCCTGGATTCGGCTGTCATCGAGCGCGCCGTAGTAGGCAATGCCTTGACCCCGTCCGCCCGCGCCCACGCCGCCGACCCCACCGAGCCCTGTTCGGTACGTCACGCGGGAGTTGCCATCCCAGTCGTCGTCGGCATTTTGGTGGAGAAGCTGGGGAACGCTTGGCAGGTGCTCCTCCGGCGTCACCAGTCGACGGTTTGCGTAGCGGGGCGCGGCGAGAGGAAAGAGGAACGAGTCGGGCTGCCCGTTCACGAGCTCGAGCTGGATCCCCTGCCAGGGCTCCTCGGTGTCGTTGTGAACGAGCGCCCAGCCCTGAAGCAAGGCTTCGTTCTTCGTTACGACGAGGCGATAGGAGGCGCGCCACAAGGGGGCCTCGGCGACGTAGCCGAGAGTCAGCTCGTGGCCCTTCGTCAGCTTGATTTGGAGAGGGTGCGCCGAGTGATTCGCGCCCCGTTCGGAGCCCAGGGCTTCCCGAAGGCGCTGGGTGACCGCCGGATCCAGAGGTCGCACCGAAAGCAGGTCGACGGCGGCGAAGCGTTCGAGCGCTCCGCGGTCGTTCAGCAGGAGCAGGCTCGTGACCTTGCGGCCGACGCAAGTGGAGGCTTTCGTTTGGGCATTGTCGGGCGGTGGCGGCAGACAGCGCTCGAGGGCACTTCGTTCGGGCGGAACGACCTCCATCAGCTTTCCGGTCGTCGTGGCGTGTTCGGTGCGAATCTCGACTCGGACTCCCGTGAGACTCTCGAGATACGTGTCGAAGTCGACTGCATCGTCGTCAGTCGTCGGGAGGCCCGCCAGAGCGCGCCCCCGAGCGACACTCACGACCTGGTCGAACTCCACGCCTGCGACCTCTGCCGTGCCCGTCTCGTCCAAGACGACCAAAGACTTCAGCGCATCATCGATGTGTCCGCGCGGGACGGGCAGTTGTGCGGAGTGAACGACGGCGCCCGAACGCTCGAAGTACCCGACGCCGGCCTCGTACAGGCGGACCCTCCGAAGCGGGAGCACGTCGCGCGAAGTGGCCTGCGCCCTCGCCGCGCCGCTTGCGGACGAGCAGGCAAGCCACACCGCGACCCATCGAAGTCGGGTGTTCATCTCTGCTCGAACCGACAGCGCCGGAGACTGGATGTTCCCGGGGCGAGCTCTCAGTAGGGCGCCGCGAGCCCATTTCCTCCTGGCCCGTACTGGCAGACGGTCAGGGTCCCTTGGTAGGTCTGCCCGTCGACTTCGAACGGGACGTTGTCCTTTCGGCCGCACCCGATCCAGATGGATTCACGCCATACCACCTGGGTGTAATGCCCCCCGCACTGGCTCAAGGTGCAACCTTGCGCCTCGTCCCAGGCCCACCCCTCGTACACGAAGGAGTGGGGTTCCGAATATTGCCCTCCTCCGACGGCCATGTTCTCGCCATGGTACCCGTTGTGGTGAGTGCTTTGATAGGTTCGGAACTGTTGCGAGCTGTGCCCGTCGGACCAGTCGTCCACGGCGTCGGCCCACTCTTGGGCCTTGGCCGCGATGAAGGGATCCCAACCCACCATGGCAATCGGGGGATCGGGGACTGGCTGACCTGCGAACTCGCCCAGGTTGACCTGGCTGCGCACCAGATTGTGTTCGTGGACGATGTCCCAACACAACTCACCTTCGTAGCAGTCGCAGGTGGAGCCATCCCCAGCGCAGATGCCACAGGCGTCCACGGTCTGTCCTGCCGAGCAACCCGTGCCGTCCCCCTCGTGGGACCCCAACGCCGGCTCTCCCGGGTCGGTCATGGGCCCACCACCGTCGCCTGTAGCAGTCCCACCTCCGCCAGTGGCGGTGCTGGAGCCCGAACCCACGACGCCGCCCGAGCCCGAGTCACTCGATCCAGAACCGAGTCCTCCCGTGCCGGCCCCGCCGCTGGCGACGCCGCCGCTGCCCTGACTAGGGCCGCCACCCGACGCGGTTTCACTTCCCGCTCCACCCGTGTTCGACCCTTGCGCGCCGGAGCCCACACTCGAATCGGCTCCGTACCCCGCGTCCCCGCCGGTAGCGCCCGAGTCATCGTTGCCGGAACAAGCCGAAAGAATGGCAAGGGCACTCAGAGTCAGGGTTGCCTGCGAAAGAATCCGGTGATGGGTTGCTCGGGACAGGGCGTTGCTCACGATTCACCTCCGAGGGGTCGAGATCAAAGTCTGATCGCGACCCTCTCATGGTGACGTGAGCGCCGTAGAATCATGCTGAAAATTGAGGGAAAAGGTCGGAATCGGGATGGGTCGTTTCGTGCGAGCGTAAGTTCTCAGTCCAGGCGGAGTTCTCGGGTCCTAGGGCGACACGTTCGCGTCGCGCCCCAGCGCGTGTTCGAGGCGAACTCGGGCGATGCGCTGGTCGATGAGCGCCTGAACCCACTCGAGGCGAGCTCGCACCACTTCGGTTTCGGCGTTCAGGACCTCCACGATGCTCGCCTTGCCGAAGTCGTACATCTCGCGGCGCACCCGGTAGGCCTCCTCGGCGGCGCGCCGGCGCGTCGCGGCGCTGGGCAAGGCGGTGTCCGCTCGACGCACTGCGGTCCAGGCGGCGCTCACTTCCTGGCGCAGGGCTTGCTCGAGTGCGTCACGGTCGGCCGTGACGCGCTCGCGTTCGGCGGCGGTGCGACTGGCGCGGGCTTCGGTCACGGCCCAGTCGTTGGGGGTCCAGGTGAGTTGGGCGCCGATGTCCCAAGTCGCGCGAAAGCCTTCCTCGGGAGGCAGGAAGCGATAGTTCGGGTTCGCGTAGTAGCCGTTCGCGAAGAGGTCGAGCTTGGGTAGGGCTTCGGCGCGGGTGGCGCTCTCCTGGTGACCGAGCGCTCGGGCGGAGGCCTCGTACGCGCGGAGCTCGAGGCGCTTTCGGCGTGCTTCGTCGTACAAGCTCTCGAGAGAGGCGCTCTCGTGATTCGGAAGCGGACGGAGCAGGTCGACCGGCAGCGCGAGCGGCTCGCTGGGGTCCGCCCCCGTCAGGATTCGGAGCTCCGCCTCCGCGCGCTCGGTGGAAAGCTGCGCGCTCTGCAAGAGCCCCTCGGCAGCAGCGACGCGAGCTTCCGCGTCGAGGACGTCGACTTGGACGCTGCGGCCCACGTCGAAGCGATCGCGGGCGGCCCGCTGCTGTGCCTCGGCGCTTGCGATGGTTTGGTCCGACACGGCTTCGGCGAGCCGCGCCTGGGCCACGCCGTAGTAGGCGAGGCGCGCATTGGCGGCGACCTGCAGCTCTTCGGCGCGCTGCCTGAGGCGCGCCGCCTCTTCGGAAGCTTTCGCCGAATCGGTCAGCTGGCTCACCCGAAAGACGTAGTCGGTGATCGGAGCGACCAACTGCGCTTGCAGCAGGAAGATGTTCGTGAAGGCGGGGAAGGTCGATTCCACCTTCACGAGCTGGGTTCCGGGGGGAAGCGGTCCGTCGGGAGCCCCGGGCGCGGCAACGAGGGGGCCGAGACCGGGCTGCTGATAGGGAGAGAGGTGCGTGTACCGTGCCGTGAGGGTGAGTCGAGGCCACCACGCCAGATCCGCTTGGCGCGTGGCGGCCGCCTCGGCCGCGCGGGATTTCTTTCGAGCGCGTACCGAGGCGCTCGCCTGAACGCTGCGGCGAGCCGCCTCTTCGGAAGACAGGACCGTGCCATCCGCCGGGCCCCGGAGGCGGGTAGCGAGCGAACCTTCGAAGTCGACCGCGTGCGCTGTGGCTCGCACCGGCTCCACCTCGCGTTGCGAGGACTCGCTTTCTGCAGCCGTGGCTTGGCCTGACGGAGCCGCCGCCGAGGGAGTCTGAGCGAAGGCTCCCGGGGTCGCACAGATCAGCAGCATCCAAGCCAGGGGCACCGCAGCGAGCTTACTGCACTCAGGGCGTCTCATCGTCTCCTCCAGCAGCGGGGGCGGGGGCAGAGAGCCCACACAAGAAAATTTCGGCGAGTTCCGCGGGCAGCTTCATTGGCGGCGGAGTGGCACCTGCCGGAAGGCGACTCGAAAGTACGGGGAGAGCGAACTGCGGTAGCGCTCCGATGCCGAGCAAGCACGCGACGACGATCAGAGGGTGATGGCTCGGGTGCACGTGACCGCTCTGGATGCCGCGCACCGACATCTGAACGAGCAGCGGAATGTGCCCGGCCTCGAACCGGGCGATCAACTTGGAAAGCCGGGCGGTCGAGCTGAGCGCCTCACGCACCAACAGACGGATCACCGAGCGTTCTTGGTCCGAAAGCTCGCTGATGAAATCGTAGAGCCGGCGTACTTGCGTCGGAAATTCGCCCGGCGTGAGCGCCTTCTCGAGGCGCTCCAGAAGTCCGGCGTAGGCGCTCTCCACCACCCCGAGGAACAGATCGTCCTTGGCGGGGAAGTAGTAGTAAACCATCCCGATGTTGGTCCCGGCCGCCCGTGCGATCGAGCGGAGCGAAGCGCCGTCGACTCCCTTGTCGAGGAACTCCTCGAGGGCTGCGGCGACCAGGCGAGGGCGAATGTCACTGCGGGGACGAGGCATCAGGCGAGCTTTTTCTGGAATCGGGTGGAGGCGATGAGCACGAAGGCAACGAGAGCACCGAGGAGCCAGTAGAAGTCGGGCAAGAGGTCGACGAGGCCACTGCCCTTGAGCACCACACCGCGAACGATTCGGAGGAAGTGCGTGAGGGGAAGGACTTGCGCGAGCCACTGCACGGGACGGGGCATGGCTTCGAACGGGAACATGAACCCGCTCAGCAAGATGTTGGGCAGCAGGAAGAAGAAAGACATCTGCATCGCCTGCTGTTGGGTTTTCGCCAGGGTCGAAAACACCATGCCGATTGCAAGATTGGCGGCGATGAAGAAGATCGCGAGGCCGTAGAGCACGAGCCAGTTGCCCGCGAAGAGCACGTCGAAGACGACGCGCCCCGCAAGCAAGATCAGCGTCATCTGCACGTAGCCGACGAGCACGTAGGGGAGGATCTTCCCGATGACCAACTCGGAACGGCGCATCGGCGAAACGATGAGCTGTTCGAGGGTGCCCCGTTCCCGCTCTCGGGCGATAGCCATCGACGTGAACATCACCATCGTCAGGGTGAGGATCACGCCCGCCAGGCCCGGCACGATGTAGACGGCGGTGCGAAGATCGCCGTTGTACCAAATGCTCGCTTCGAGGGAGACGGGCTGGAGGGGCACGCGCGATCCGGATTCTGCCAGGCGCCCTTGGGTCAGCTCGGCGCTGCGCGCCTGCGTTACGCCGATGGCCGTGTCGCGAGCGCTTCCCACCGTCAGCGGGTCGGTGCCGTCGATGATGAGCTGCGCCTCGACGGGGAGACCTCGCACTACGTCCGAGCCGAAGCGGGCAGGAACGACGATGGCGACTCGTGCTTCGCCTCGCTGAAAAGCCATCTTCACGTCTTCGTAGCCGCGCACGCGGCCGCGCACGTCGTAAAAGCCCGTCGCGACCATGCGCTGAACGAGATCGCGGGACTCGCGGCTGTCGTCCTGGTCGTAAACGACGGTCGGAATGTGCCGGACGTCCGTGTTGATCGCGTAGCCGAACAACAGGAGCTGCATCAGCGGCAACACCACCATCATGGCGAGGGTGAGGCGGTCGCGACGAACCTGCAGGAATTCCTTCCAGGCGATGACGAGGATGCGCCCGATCACGACACTTGCCCCCCGCTCGTGCCCCCTCCGTCCGCGGCCCCACCGTCAGCGGCCCGCGTGCCTTCGTCATCCTCGGCGAGCTGTTCGTTCACCATCGAAACGAAGGCATCCTCGACGTCGACGCGGCTCGTTCGATAGCCGGTCGCCGTGATTCCGGCCTCGGTGAGCAAGCGCTTGGCCAGGTCCACCGGATTACGCTCGCCACGCACCACCACGCGCAGCGAGTGTCCGAAATGCGAAACTTGGTCCACGTCCGGTGCCGCGCGGAGCACCTCGGCGGCGCGCGATGCCTCGTCCGCTTCGAGCTCGACGGCGCCCAGGCCACGGCTTTCGACCACCTCGGTCGGGGTCCCGATGGCCAGCACCTCCCCGCGAAAGATGAAAGCGAGGCGGTGGCAACGCTCGGCCTCGTCCATGTAGTGAGTCGTCACCAGGATGGTGGTTCCGTGCTGGGCGAGGTTGTGGATGCGTTCCCAGAAGTCCCGGCGACTCACGGGATCCACGCCCGCTGTGGGCTCGTCGAGGAACAGGAGGGGCGGCTCGTGGATGGTGGACGAGGCCAGGGCGACCCGCTGTTTCCAGCCGCCCGAGAGGGTGCCGGCGATCTGGTGGCGGCGCGCTCCGAGACCGGTTCGCTCCAGGGTTTCCTCGACGCGCTGGCGTCTGCGGGCCCGCCGAACACCATAGAGCCCGGCGAAGAAGCGGAGGTTCTCTTCGACGGTGAGATCCTCGTACAGGCTGAAACGCTGGGTCATGTACCCGATGCGCTCTTTGACGCGATCCGGTTCGCGCGCGACGTCGTAGCCCACCACTCGTCCCGAGCCCGACGTCGGATCGAGGATGCCGCACAGCATGCGGATCGTCGTCGACTTGCCCGCGCCGTTCGGCCCGAGCACCCCGAAGATTTCGCCGCGGCGCACCGTGAGTGACACGTCGCGCACCGCCACCAGGTCGCCGAAGCGGCGACTCAGGCCGTGCGCCTCGATGACAGGCTCGGACGAGGCGGTGGCGCCAGCGTTCATGGCGCCGCCCAGGTGACGAAGGCGGGGACCCCCGCGAACAGCTCGTGCTTCGGATCGTCGACTCGCACCCGGACGCGCACGACGAGGTTTGGCCGCTCGCGTTCGCTGAAGAGGTAGCGCGGTGTGAACTCGGTCTGACGCGCGACGTGCTCGACGACGCCGGAGAACACCCGGTCGATGGCGTCGATTCGGATCTCGGCGTGTCGCCCGACGCGGACCCCGGTGAGTTCACCCTGCGGGACGAACACATCCACGTAGGGGTGATCGACGTCGCCGAGGGTGGCCACAGGAGTACCAGGAGCCACGGTTTCTCCCGGCTCGGCGTGCACTTCGAGGATTTGGCCGGCGATGGGCGCGTGGAGCACGTGGCGCTCGAGACGCTCGCTCTGGAGCTTCACGTTCGACCGAACCGCCGCG
Source organism: Polyangiaceae bacterium (assembly GCA_050289625.1). GTDB lineage: Bacteria > Myxococcota_A > Polyangia > Polyangiales > Polyangiaceae > NIC37A-2. The sequence goes on from JBNKGC010000029.1 coordinate 14,893, forward strand.
GCTTGGCTCTTGGCGCGGGAGATCTCTTCGTTGCGCGCGCCGCTCTTCAGCGAGGCCAGCTGCGCCTCCAAAGCGCTCCGCTCGGCCTTTGCGCGCGAAAGATCGTGGACGAGGTCGTCGACGACGGCGCGCGGCGTGACGCCTCGCTCGCTGAGCGCCCGTTCTCGGTTCAGGTTTTCCTCGATCCGTGCCTCGACGGCCCGCGCGGCGGCCACCTGAGCGGCGAGCGCGCTGACGTCCTGACGTTTGGGTCCGGCCTCCAACAGATCCACCTGGGCTTTGGCGGCGCGCAACTCGTCTTCGCGGGCCTCCCGAGACGCCCGATCGAGGGTCTCGTCGAGGCGAGCGATCAGTTGTCCAGCCTGGACCGTGTCCCCCCGCTCGACAGGGCGCTCGGCGAGGCGTCCCGGGAACTCGAACGACAGGATCGTCTCCTCCAGCTCCACGACGCCCTGGAGCGCGCCGGTTTTCGAGAGGTCGTCGTCTTCACAGCCGAGGGACGCGGTCGAAATGAGCAGGGTGAGGGCCAGCCCGATCGTCCTCGCGCACCGACCGGGAACCTCCTCCGGGGCACGCCGGGGAGCGACGTCGGTGGGGATCGATCGTCGAATAAGCATACGACTGATTAATAAAGGAGGCGCACACGGAGGGCAAGCCCGTCTCTCAGCGACTGGCTTCAGCCTCCGAGCCGGGCGAGCAGTTCCTCGTCGATGCGAGCCCGCACGGTGCGCCGGTCGAGGCCGACCCGGCGTCCGGCCTCGCTGTAGCTGCCGGTTCGGGCGTAGGCGACCGTGCAGTAGACGTCGAGCAGGCGCTCGCTGTCGATGCGAGCCTCCGCGAAGTCCGCGAGAACCTCGCCGAGGGGTCCGCCTGGCTCCACGGCCGCGGCGGGTGATTTCTCGCTCGACTGAGCCTCGCTGTTTTCGGGGGTCTGGTTCCTGTTGGTCCGGCGGCTCGCGGTGTCCACCCGGAGTCCGCTCGGCTCGTAGCGGCCGCGCACGACGATGCTCCGCACGCACTGCTCGAGCTCGCGCACGTTACCGGGCCACCGGTAGTCTCGCCCGAGCTTCGCATCGATGAACGCTACGGTTTCCCGGGCGAGCGCTTCCACCTCGTCCTCCCGAACGACGCGGCTGGCCACGTAGCGCACGAGGCGTTCGAGATCGTCGGGTGTGCCCGCGAGCTGTTCGGCGAGCGAGGGCGTTCGAATCACGTCGGAGCAGAGTCGGTAATAGAAGTCCTCGCGGAAGCGCCCGGCTTGGATTTCATCCTGCAGATCACGGTTCGTGGCGGTGATGAGCTTTCCGGCGAAGCGTCGCACCGTCGAGTCGCCGACTCGAAAGAGCTCGCGCGTCTGCAGAACGCGCAGGAGCTTTACCTGAATCGAAGGGTCCAGCTCGCCGATCTCGTCGAGGAATACGGTGCCATGCTCGGGACACCCCTCGAGCCACCCCTTCCGATCGGTGGTCGCACCGGTGAAGCTACCGCGCTTGTGCCCGAAGAGTTCCGACTCGACCAACGTCGCGGCCAGAGCCGACACGTTCAGAGCGAAGAATTCGTCGGTGACCTCCTCTTCGAAGTGCAGCGTTCGGCGATCGAACGGCAGGTAGCGCGAAAGACCGATGGCTCGCGCGACGAGCTCTTTTCCGGTGCCGGACGGGCCGACGACGAGGGTATTGATCTCGTGCATCCGCCGGTAGAGCGAGCGCTCGTAGCGGCGCATGTCGTGGGTGAACACCGACTGCCAAACGGAAGCGCGGAGCTCTCGGGCTGCCGCCGACGAACCTACGATGGTGGAAAACAGGTTCTCGAAGGCGCGGCGCAGCTGAAACACGATGGCGAACAGATGCTCGACACTGCCGAAGAGCTCGCGCGCGTGTGCCTCCGAGGGGACGAACCGCCGCACGGTCTTTTCGAGCTCTCGAAAGAGCGCCACGCGCCGCTTGGCGAAGCCGCCTTGGCGAGCCTGCTGCGTCAGCTGAAGGAGCTCCTCCTCGAATTCGTAGTAGAGCCAGAACCGCACGACGCTGCCGAAGAGAGCGAAGTCCTCCGGGCCGGCGTCGTCGAGGCGCCCCGAAGCCTGTTCGAGGAGCGCGCCCGCTCGCGCTCGCAGGGGGTCGAGATTCGGGTTTTCGTGACCCGGTCCGAGGCTCCAGGCGTCCGGTTCGTCGCGAAACGCTGGACCGAGGGCGCGCTGTTCGAGCTCGAGGCGCTTCGAGGAGAAGGGGTTTTCGTAGCAGAGAGCGTCGAGAGTCTTCGCGAAACCGAGGTCCTCTCTCCGAAACAGCGGACGCGCCATGATGGGGCATCATAGCGGGTGCGGGGCTCAGCCGAGGGTGGCTACAGCCGGAATGATCGATTGAATGTGCCCGTGCGGCGCGGTCCGGGCGACTCAATGTTCCGTGGGCAATGCCCCGAAATTCTTGCCGCCGCGTGCTTTGCGTTCGGCCTCCGCCTGGTTCTTCTTCTCTTCGTACTGCTTTCGCCAGCGCTTTCGGCGCTCCTCGGCGGACAGTTGGCTCGAGTCTTCGGGTTTGATCTCGGACTTCCCCTCGAGAACGCGAGCTTTGGGTGCCGCGCGGTAGCCGCTCGACCAGCTGGGCCGCTCTGGAGGGGATTTGCCGAGGAGCATCCTTTCCCACGCCTCGTCGGTGAGTCGATCGGCAGCCGAATGGCTGAACTCGTAGTAGGTGTATTTCGGCCCCACGTAGACCATCCGGTCGCTGCCATTGTCGATCGCCGCCAGCAGAAAGGTCGCCGCACCAACACCCACCTGGAGCACCTGGCCCGCGATCGGATCGGTGTGCACGTCCGACACCGTCGGATTGAACTCGGGAGGCTCTTCCCCGTAGATGAGGGCGGCGTACCAACCGGAATAGGTGGGTGGCCCGCTGCCTCCGCCGCGTTCGTCGATCGTCTGCTTCAGGAAGAAGCGCTCGTCGTTGGTGAAGGGCTGTCCGGCGAGCTCCTTGCGGGCCAGGCGTTCGAGCACGACGGATGTTTCTTCGAAGCGCCGAAAGACGGCCGCGATCCACCTCAAGGGGCCGTCGGCGGACTGCTTGGCTTGCCAGGCCGCCTTCTCGGTGGGGGAGAGGGTCTTCCACTTCTCGCGCAGCTTCTTTCGCTCTTCGCGTGAGAGCTTTTGGAGCTTCTCGTCGAACCCGGCAAGCCGTTTCGAGGTGTCCTCGAGCAGTTGAGCGACGGGACCCGCCATCTCGCCCATGCGCCGGTAAAACTCGGGGTACGGCTCGACGTACCCGGTGGGGTACTCGCACACGGTGCCCGCGGTGTAACTCTGCTGGGTGTAGAGCACCGTGTCGTGGCGCAGGTTCGCCCACGAGCTGATCTGGGTTTCGAGCTGCTTTTGCTGCCACAGGCGCGACTTCATCACCTGGGGAGCGAACGGGCCCTCGGGCACGTCGTCCAGGGTGCGCAGCGTGCTCAGCCAGTGGTTGTAGATGCTCTGCGCCCAGTCACCCTCCGTGTACTCGTCGACGATCTGGCGCGCGGCCAGCAGATTCGCGGCGTACTTGTACTGGTCGAGCGACTCCTCCAGCTGAAATAGGGCTTCGTCGTTGCCGAGCGCTGCCATCACGTCACGCCCCTGGGGCATGCGGCGCTCGACCTTCCTGCCTTGGTAGCGGATCGAATCGAACACGAGCTTCGACGTGAAGAACGAGTCCAGGGTGAAGCGCTGGCTGAACACCTGAAAGAGCGAGAGGAGCGGCTCCTCAGGCGCCTTCATGTCCGGTGAGGTGTAGATCGTGCGCGAGCGAATCAGGTTTTGACCGCCGGCCGCGAGCGCCTTCGGAAGAGCGCTGTCCAGCACCGCGTTGGTGACCGGAAGTGGAAGGCCACTTGCTGCAAGCTGTTCCGGCGAAAGCGCGGTGCTGCTGCCGACGAGTCGGTCGATCAATGCCCGCATGAGCGCGAGCCGTGAACCTCGATCCCCTCCGGTCAGAAGTGCGCTCAACGTCAGGGCTTCCCGATAGGCCTCTCGAGCCGCGGGGGTGAGCGTTTTCCCCGCGGGCGGACGACTCAGGAGGACGCCCGTATCGGCCCGGCCCAGCCACATCATCGCGCGGAAGTAGCGTTTGAGAGCTTCGCTCTTCGTGTAGTGCCCCCGCGGAACGAACTGCGTGTAGTCGACGTAGCGCTCCTGTCCGAAGAGGGGCGTCTTTGGAAACGGGGACTTCTGGAGTGTACGTTTTTGAACCCAGGTCAGGATCTGCCGCACCTGGGAGTCCTGGGAAGCCACCGACTCGACGGCGAGGGGCTGGGACGCCTTCCACTTCTCGGACCCCGCCCCCTCGAGCAGATTCAGGGCGACCGTCAGGTAGAGATCGGCGTCGACCAAAGCCTTTTTGGTATTTCCCCCGGCGCGAGGTAGGGCGGTGCGCAGTTCTTCGTGTGCTTCTCCCAAGATCGCTCGAAGCTCGTGAGCCAAATACGAGGATTCGACTGCCGCCAGAGCGTTGTCGAAGGAGCGGTGCCACGCGTACAGGATCGAATCCGTGGTGATCAGCACGGGCAGGTCGCGCGTGTAGATCGCGTAGTAGGCCGATGCCATCGAGTACGGCTTCTGATGATCGACCTCGACGAAGCCGTTCTTGCGAAAGAGCGCGTCCTCTTCCGGGGTGAGCTGCAAGCTCCGCGTCGTCTCGTCGTAGTACTTGGCTTCGTGGGGGGCGAAACCAAGCTGAGCCTCCGGAGCCCGCGCCGCGCCCAGCTCGCGGACGAGTCCGTCGAAGTCGAGGTCCTCGTGCGCACGACGCCGCTCCTCGAAGGAGGCCACGATCGCAGGCACGCCGAAGGTCGGTGCTGTGTTGCGTCGCTCCGGGAGCTCGGCGTTCGGAGGTTCCTTCGAAACGCGCTCGGCTTGTTCGGGTGCTTGCTTGGCGTCGGATGCTTCCGACGTACCGCTCGGCTCGGGGGCTCGGTCCGTCACCCCGGCGTGTCCGCAAGCGACGGCTGCCGCGACCAAGCAGGCGAGTGCACTCGTTGCCCAGATGGCGTTCAGGGCGCGAGTACTTGCCGATCGCCTTCGGCGCCGCAGTACTCGGTCAGCGCGGCTCGAACGGGTGAGAGTCGTGCGATGAGTCTGAGTCATGAGGTACGGTCCGTACGCATCGTGGTTCGAGCTTCTTCCTGGCGCCGGCTGCCCTCGAGCGCCGATCGGTTTGCCCGTGGGCGCCCGAGAAAACCGCCCCCCACGAGCCACCCGCCCCCTTCTGCTCCTGACAACGGGGAGGACTCGTCGTTCCCCAGTGGCGGATTTTCGGGTGTGACCGGTGGGCGTCCCTGGCGACACCAGGTCTCGGGTCTCGGCGGGAGAACGGTCTGGCTCCAGTCACTCGCTCCCGGGGTTCTCCGAGAAGGCGCTCGAGTCGAGCCGTTCGACCGTGAAAGTGCTCACCACGGTGTCGCCCCCGGAGCTGGACAGCGCCACGCGCACCCGTTCGCTGCCGACTTCGTAGGTTCGTGCGTCGCTCGGCAGTTCGTTCGCTGGCGCAGCTGCGGCGTTCCCGTCAGCGACTGGGCGCCACAACGTGATGCTCTCGCCTCGGCGCACCACCGCGTACGAGGCGCCGCTCCCATCGGGCCAAGGGTGAGCGGCGTCGCCGTAGCTCTCTTTGCCGAGGTGAACGATCGGAGGGGTCCCCGTGGTCTCGATGGACAGGGAGACGTCGGCAAAGTCGACATCCGTCAGCCAAACCGGCCCTTCGTCGAGCACGAGGCGGCCGTCGTAGCGGGGAGCACCCGGCGCGTCCGGAGCACGATCGGGCGCGAGGTGTAGCGGCCAACCCGCGTCGGTGATGGCGGTCTGGACCACGAGGCCCACGTCGCGGCTGAAGCGTCTCCGCGTGTCGGAACGGAGCCCCTGGAGGTGCGCGCCCCCGGGTCCCTCCGAAATCCAGACGAAGGCGCCGGGATCGAGGGCCAGGAGGGGGGCGGTCGCGCTCGCGGCATCGACGCCTCGAAGCGACGCAGAATCGAACCGCGCGCGCCACGGGTTGAAACGAAGCACTGGGGCATCTGGCGATCCGGTCACGAGCCACGGCGCACCGTCACTCGCGGCGACGAGCCGAGGACGGGGTGCGTCGACGTCGAGCGGCACTCGGCGTGCCTCTCCCTCGGGATCGATCCAGTACGCGGCGAAACCGTCGTCCGGCGGACAGCCCCGCTCGCAGGGGGCGCAGACCTCGCCGTCCGACTGGGGTGCACACCCGGTGACGATTAAGGCTGACCCACCTGGCAAGCTCGTCGCGGTGGTGTCGTAGCGCGCGGGGATGGCGTTACTCGTGGCCATGTGCTCGCTGCCGTCCGGGCTCAACCACTCGATCGGTCCGACGGGTTCTCCGTCGCTCGATTCGCCGCCGACCACGAGAAAGCGCCCATCTTCGAGGCCGACGACGATCGGCGCGATGCGCCCTCGCGACAGGCTCGCGAGCCCTCCGAGGCTCGACACGCGGGTCTCGGGGCTCACCGCTTCGAGCACGGTCGTGGCGCCGCCGTCTTCGTCCCGTCCCCCAACGAGCAGCGTTTCGCCGCTGGGCAGCACGACCGCGGCATGCCGCGTCCGGGGCACGCGAAGCTCGATCCGGTCGCCGGAGAAGCGCATCTGGTCGATCGAGAACACCTCGGCGGTCGTACTGACGTCGCGCTCGGCGGGGGCCGCCGATGACAGGAGGGGGTCTTCGCCTCCCGCCACCAGGAAGCTCCCGTCCCCGAACGCGGTCGCCGTGGCGAAGGCGCGGGGTTCGAGGAGAACGTCGCGTGCCGCAGCGTCGACCAGCGCGCTGTCCCCGCGGCGCACGTCGAAGGTGAGCGCACCCACCACCGCGGAGCTTGGCCCGGCGTCGCCGCCAGCTACCAGTACGATGCCGCGGTCCGGGTGCAGACCGACGGCCTGACCGCCACCGCTCGCGGGGTAGGTCGAGCTGGACGAAAGATCGCAAGCGCGTGCCTCGGGCCAGAGCAGAACGGGCAGGTCGCGTCCCCCGGGTCCCGTGCTCACTCCGATGAAGCGCTCGACTCCTCCGACGCTGCCCGCACGGATCTGGCGAGTGGTATCGGGGAACGTGAGCTGGCGGCCTGCGTCTGCGGCGGACAGCGCCTCGGCCACGTCGGGGCCCGCCCCAAAGTCGCCGAACGCTTCCAGATCGAAATCGCTCACTTCTGCGGGAAGCGGGCACTCGGCGAGCTGATGGAGGGTCGCCTCGGCTCGAGTGGTTTCGAGGTCGGCGCCGCAAGAGAGGGACCAAGTGAGGGAACTCACGACAGCGACGAAACGGGCTGCCCCGAGCGGATTGGCCCGTCGTGGTCGACGAGCCCGCGGGCGATTCCAGGGGCCCTCATCCTGTTTGGGCCGGCTGCGGAGCCCCCCCGACGAGGGGAGCTTCGGGTCGGAGGTTTGCACCCTCGACGACCGGATCACTTCGCGCTGCCTCGCACGGCGCTACCATAGCGGACCTTCCGGCGCGCGCGGATGGCCTCCCTCTCGATGTTTCCTCAAATCTTCGGCAAGTACGTCCTCGAGCGAGAGTTGGCCTCCGGCGGCATGGCGCGCGTGTTCGTTGCCACCCTCCGGGGCGCAGGCGGCTTCGAGAAGCGGTTGGTGGTCAAGCAAATCCGCCCGGAGCTCTCGAGCGATGCTGGCTTCGTCAGCCGCTTCGTGAGCGAGGCGAAGACCGCTGTCGAGCTCAGCCACCCGAACATCGTGCCCGTGTACGAGCTGGGTGTGGAGGGCGGCGTCTACTTCATCGCGATGGAGCTCTGCCCCGGGGTCACCTTGGCCGATCTCCTGCGCGCGGGTGGAGCGCTCGATCCCGCGGAAGGGGCGTACGTGGGCATCGAGCTGTGCCGAGCTCTCGATTACGCGCACCGGCGAGCGGGCATCGTGCACCGCGACGTGACACCTCGGAACGTGCTCATCGACGATGAAGGTGCCGTACGGTTGATCGACTTCGGGATCGCAGAACCGGTCGACGCCGATGGGTCCGAAGTGTTCGGATCGCCCGGGCACATGCCGCCCGAACAGATCCGCGGTGAAGCGCTGACGAGCGCAGTCGACACGTTCGCCGTGGGCGCTTTGCTGCTGGAGGCGTGGACGGGAAAGGCTCCTTTCCGCCGCACCACAGAGCGCGAGAGTCTGCAAGCGGCGTACGAGCCACCGCCGCCCATCGGCACGGTGGTGCCGCGCCTTTCGAAGGTCGAAGCGATGCTCCAGAGAGCTGTCGATCCCGATCCAGCGCGGCGACCTGGCGGCATCGACGACCTCGGGCGGGCGCTCCGCGAGTTCGTTCAGGGTCGAGACCTCGTCGATCTCGCGCGAGCCTTGGGAACGCGGGTCAGGAGCGCGCGGCGCGCGTCGGCTTCCGAGGTGAACCTGGAAGGAACCCCTCCCGGAACCCCCGTCGCCGGCTCACCCACCCGCACCTTCGCCACGCGGCGACTGGACGCCGGAGACTTGGGCGACGAGGTTCCCGGAAGAGACTCCACCCGCCGCCTCGATGACGGTGCGGAGGCGGGTGTCACCCGGCGGGTCGACGCGTCGGGGTCCTCCGACGAGGCTCCCCAGGGACCTCCGACCACACGCCCCCTCGTGCCTTCCGACGAGGAGGGGAAAGGCGCGGGGAGCGATTTGCCGCCCGCTACCGACGAGCCGCAGCGGTCTCCGTCGTCGGAGCGTCGCGCCGGCGCCCGCTCTGCGATCGCCGTGCTCGGGGGGATCGCGGTGGCGATCGCTATCTGGATGGGATTTACGGGACGCGCGCCGCAGGGCAACGCACTATCCGGGCCGTCTGCGCGGCTTCAGGCCGTTCAAACCACTCGTCCGCCCCCCCCGGACGGCGCTCCCGCAACGGCTGCATCCGCAGCGAGCGCAGCGGCGACGGGCCGGGAGATGCCTGCTCCGGGCGAGGAATCGACGAAGGAACCGGATCCCGCCGCATTGCGGGAAGACCGGACCTCACCCGGGCCCGCTCCCGAAAATGCGGCACAGGTCCCCCAGGCGCCGGCCAACGGTACCGCGTTGCACGAACTCGCCACGAACACGGGGGTCGTCACCCTGACGGCGGCCCCCTCGGCGAAGGTGCGGATCGGGGGGCGCACGCTCTCGACGCCTGTTTCGACCCTGAACCTTCCTGCTGGGGAGTACAGCGCCATCTTCGAAAGCCCAACCTGGGATGGAGCCATTTCGGCGAAGATCGTCGTCGAACCGGGCGCGAGCCGTCGCGTTCACGCGGACTTCACAAGCGAACCACCTCGGGTGCTGGTTCGGTAGGCGAGTTCGCTATAAGGAGCGCGACGTCATGCGCATTCTCTCGGGAGTTCAGCCGTCGGGTCGGCAGCACGTCGGAAACTACTTTGGGGCGATTCGGCAGTTCGTCCAGATGCAGAACGAGGGCGAGGCCTTCTACTTCATCGCGAACCTGCACTCCCTCACCACGATTCAGAACAGAGACCTGCTGCGGGAAAATACCCTCGACGCGGCCCTGACCTATCTCGCCTTCGGGCTCGACCCGGAGCTGGCAGTGCTCTTTCGCCAGTCCGACGTTCCGGAGCACTCCGAGCTCTTCTGGATTCTCGGCGCGTTGGTGCCGCTCAGCCATCTCGAGCGCGCGCATTCATACAAGGACAAGATCGCCAAAGGGCTGCGTCCGGACTTCGGTCTGTTCGCCTACCCGGTTCTCATGGCGGCGGACATCCTCCTTTACGCGGCCGATCGCGTGCCCGTCGGCAAAGATCAAAAGCAGCACGTCGAATTCGCCCGCGACTGGGCGATCAAGTTCAACGCGACCTTCGTCGAGGGCTACGACCCGGCGGATCCGAACGGAGAAGGCGGGGGCAAGCGCGGCGTTTTGCGAGTTCCCGAGGCTCAGATCCAGGAGGAGACGGCGGTGATTCTCGGTGTGGACGGCCAGAAAATGAGCAAGTCCTACAAGAACACCATCGATCTGTTCGCTCCTGACAAGGTCGTGAAGAAGGCCATCATGGGCATCAAGACCGATTCGACACCCGTCGAGGATCCGAAGCCGGTCGAAGGGAGTGGGCTGCACGCTCTGCTCCAGGTGATGGCATCGCCCAGCGACTTCCAGGAGATCGACGCGAGCTGGCGTCGAGGCGGCGAGGGCTACGGCGTCTACAAGAAGCGGCTCCTCGAGCTGTTTCACGCGACCTTTGACGAGGCCCGACAGCGCCGCGTGGAGCTCGAGAAAGATCCGGCGGGAGTCGAAGACATCTTGAAGCGCGGGGCCGAGCGAGCTCGGGCCGTGGCCGTGCCGCAGCTCGAGGCGGTCAAAAATGCCGTTGGGCTGCTCTGACCAACGGCGCGCGCTTCGGCCTCTTTCGGAGGTTCACCGGGTCGGAGCGCCTTCCGGCGCGAGATAACCCACCTGACGCAGGGCCTCGAAAAGCACGATGGCCACCGAATTCGCCAAGTTGAGGGAGCGGACAGCTCCCAGGGTGGGTATTCCAACCACCTCACCCGCGCGCTCGTCGAGAAGCGACTCGGGGAGCCCGACGCTCTCCTTGCCGAACACCAGGAGATCACCTGGGCGGAAAGCGACGTCGAGGTAGCTGCGCGAGGCTTTCCCGCTGAGAAGCCAGGTGCGGGCGGTCCGAGGGGCGAAGCGCTCGACGTCGTCGAGGGTGGCATGGGTGTGGACGTCCACGAGGTGCCAGTAGTCGAGGCCGGCGCGCCGCACGGCCTTTTCGTCGATGCTGAAGCCGAGCTTGCCCACGAGGTGCAGCGGCGAGCACGTGGCGGCGCATAGACGGGCAATGTTACCGGTGTTTGGAGGGATTTCGGGCTCGACGAGCACGACGTGAAAGGGGTCCTTTCTCGGTACGGCTCGCAGCCTCCCCCGGGGGCGGACGGGTTCGGTCACGGGCTCCTCATAGCAGGCGGCTCGGTGGTTGGGGGGGGCGCCGCGTTCTGGGCGGCTCGCCGAGGTCGCCTCCCGGATCGGTCGCTGCGGGCGGCTCATTGCTTCCGTGTCCTTGACGCACTCGCGGGCTGGAAAGTAGCCTCGCCCGGCGGACAGGTTACCTTGTTGATGACGTCGCGCTTGGTTGGACTCGCGCCGCGCCGGAACTCCGGCGTCGGACCTCGGGTGGTTTTTGCGGGAGCGCTGCTCGCCGCCTCACTCGGGACTGCGAGTGCGGCGGCCGAGCCGATGGACCCCGCACTGGAACGACTGGTGCTCGATCCCAGTTGTCGCACACCGAATGGGGAGTTCACCCCCATCACCAATGCCAGCGGGATGGTGAATGGTCGGGGCGGCGCGTGCAGTCCCGACGACGACGCCTTCCTCAAGCTCGTCAACCAGTACGCCTTCGCGATCGCCCCAAGCGCCATGTACTCGGCGCGCACGACCGGCTTCGGCGGTTTGGATTTCGGCTTCGAGGCGCAGTTCACCCATGTCGACAGCGACTCCGACTATCTGAAGAGCGGCACGCAAGGCCCGAAAGATCCGTCGACTGGCAACGCCAGCGTGACCAACAACGGACCCGACTCGCTCCTGCAGCTCTACTCGGTGAAGATCCGCAAGGGCTTCGGCTTCGGCTTCGAGGTGGCGACCCAATTCGGATTCATGCCGAACACGAGCATTCTCACCGGCGGTGCGGACGCACGCCTGGCGTTGCTCGAGGGATTCCGCAGCGGTTTTCTCGGTATTCTACCGGACGTCGCCGTCGGCGGTGGCGTGCGCACGATCACGGGCACCAGTGAGTTTCAGCTCACCGTCGCCTCCATGGATGCGCAGCTCTCCAAGCCGATCACCATCGAGGACGCCTCGGTGCTGACTCCGTGGGTCGGATACCAGTACCTGTGGATCTTTGGGGATTCGGGCGTCATCGACCTGACTCCCGCCACCGATGCACTCCAGTACTGCAACTACGTCGGCAACAATGTGCCCGGGGGGCCGGTCGATCCGAACCAGCCGGACCGCGACGGACAGCCCGTGTGCGACAATGGGTCCGAGGCGGACTTCAACAACAACGTCGTGTTCGACCCGGTGCGGCTGCAGCGTCAACGCTTCATCGTCGGTGCCAACTACCGCTACGAGATCGTGTCTGTCGGTGCACAGTTCATGATGGACTTCGTGCCGCCAGCCGATGCGCAGACCGACGACGACGACGCGGACGTGCTCGATGGCGAAGAGAAGCAGTGGGCGTTCGCCTTCGATCTGGTCGCGGTATTCTGAGTTTTCCTTGGAGAGCGCAGTGAGGCACCGAGGGGGCGTCGCACCGCCGGTATCTTAACGGACCAGGACGCCCGCTTCAGTGGATGATCTGACCGCTGCTCGTTTCGGACGAGGTCCCTTCGACGGGAAGCCCGCTGAGATCGCCAGTTCGTCCGCCGAGGCGAAACGCCGCGAGCATCGCGGCCAAACTGACGAGACCGCTGCCGTAAAGCCCCCACTCGTAGGCGAGGCCAGAGCTGAAATACTGGTGCTCGACCGGAGGCCGGAGCAGCAAAAGCACGACCTCGCCGGCCGTCATGCAGGCGAAGGTCACTGCGATCACGCGCGCGCCGCGAAGCCCCGCCACGGTTCGTCGCGAAAGGAGCAGTGGCACGAGGATGAACCAGCCTACGGCGCCGCCCCAGAGCCAGCCAGCGTTGCCCGCCGCAAGATCGAAGCCGGAGAGCGCTACGTCGCTCGGACGCTCGAGTGACACCCACGGGGCGAAGAAGAGACCGAGTCCGAGCGCAGAAAGCAGGAGGAGCGCTCCGCGACCTCGCTGCCAGAACCAAGGACTCAGGGACCGGTGCTCGGGAGGGACGTACTCACCCCGTTCGATCTCCTCTGCGATCCCCTCGGCGGAAGGAGGAAGCCGCTCCATGGGGACGAGGGGGATGTCACACTCGGGGCAGATCGTTCGCTCGTGCTCGCCGTGCAGTTCGCGGCAGAACGGGCAAGCGAGGAGGCGCGCCATGGCCCCCCAGGGTAGCGCGTCCGCGAACGATTTCGACCGTCCTCGACAACGCCGCGCCGGCGCCGCTTCGGTTCGCGCGCCCCGACACGATCTCTGTGGCCGGGCAGGATGCAGGCGCGCGCGCCCTGGAGTAGCCTGTGCGCGATGACGGAAGAGGCGAGTGGGTCGGTTGCTCAGCGGTTCGGGCTCAAATCGGACTCGCCCACTTTCCTTTTGGCCTTGACCCACCCGAGCTATGCCCACGAGCAGGGCGAGCCAGGCGACAATCAGCGCCTCGAGTTTCTCGGCGATGCAATCCTGGATTTCTGCATCAGCGAGTTCCTCTTTCAGCGTTTCGCGGACGCGGACGAAGGCGTGCTGACCCGCACGCGGGCTCAGCTGGTGAGCGCGAAGGCGCTGGCAGCCTTTGGGAGAAAAATCGGAGTGTCGGGGGCGCTGCGGCTCGGTCGGGGGGCGCGGTCGGACGGCCTTCAGGAATCGACCAACGTGGTAGCGGACGCGGTCGAGGCGTTGATTGCGGCTGCTTATCTCGATCACGGCCTCGAGCCGGCTCGGGCGATCTGCATCGATGTGGCCGAGTTCGGACTTTCCCGCCAGGCGAGGGCCGGAGGGCGCGATCCGAAGAGCGAGTTGCAGGAACGGGTGCAGGCGAGGGGTCACCAACCACCGAGCTACCGTGTGCTTTCCCGCGAGGGGCCCGCCCACGACACCCTGTTCGAGGTGGAAGTTCAGGTCGGAGCGCGTATCGTGGGGCGTGGGCGGGGTCGCTCGCGACGCGCGGCGGAACAAAGTGCCGCCACGGAGGCCCTCCAAGCTCGCGCCTACGAACTGGATCCCGCCGGAAGCGGGTCCGAGGAGGACGCACGAAAATGAACGCAAGGCGTCGCGGGGTCATGGCCCTCGTCGTGGTGGGCTGCCTGGGGATCGCGGCGCCCGCTTGGGGAGGGACGTACCTGAATCGAGCGGGGCTTCTGGTCGGGGAGGCCGCGCGGGAAGCGGAGGTGCTTCGCAAGCGCCTGCACGACAAGGAGCTGGCGCGTGTGGTGCACAAGCTCGCCGAGGCGCGGGTCGAGGCGGCCTCGACCATGCACGTTCCCAAAGAGGTTGCTGTTGCCCATCCGCACCTGCTCTTGGTGCTCGAGAACTACGAGCGGGCCGCCGACGCGGCGGTAGACGGGCGGGGGGAGCGGTTTTTGGTGCACCTAGCTCGCGCGCGGGAGGAGGAAAGCACCTTGCGCGGCGTCCTCAAACAGCTGGGTTGGAAGCTGCCGGAGCTCTGACGAGGCGAGGTATTCGGTTTCAGTCTCCGGGCGACGGAAAGGCGGGGACGTTCACTCGCTTGAGCAGGTCGTCGCGCCTCTTCGAGACGTGGTCCTCGGTCAGTTTTGCGACCAGGGCGTCGATCTTCTTGCGACGAGCCCGTTCGAGCAGAAGCGCCTCGATGGTGGGGCGGGCTTGCTCGACCGCGATTTCGCTTTCGGCAAGCGAGCCACGCCTCCACACGGCGGCGAAGCGGGTTCCCTCGCGAACGGGCTCGTCCACGAGTTGACCGTCCGCGACGTCCTCGGCCGCAGCGAAGAGCGCCTTGTCGACGCGGAGCTGTGGGACGTCCGTCGAGCCGTCCGCGTGGACGAAGCCGAGGTCACCACCGCGCTGGCGGGTTGCCTTGTCGACCGACCACTTGCGGGACATCTCCCTCCAGGCCGTCGGACCTTCCTTGCGAGCGCGGTCGATGATTTCTGCGGCACGCGCCTCGGAGGCCACGAGGATGCGCCACAGGCGAATGCGAAAGGGCCGGACGAAGTCGCTTTCGTGGGCTTGGTAGAAGCGCTCGATGGCTTCGTCGGTGGGGGGTGAAAGCTCCGCAGCTTCGCGCTCGACCAGGGCGCGATACAGGATGTCCCGCTCTCGCGCGTAAAACCCGGGAGTTTGGGCCAAGTCGCGCCGTTCGGCCTCCTGCTCGTAGAGGAGCTCCGGCACGATGCGCTCTCTCACCCAGGCGAGGCGTTCGTCCGCCACGGCGCGACCTTTTCCTGCGAGTTCGCCCGAGGAAAAGCTGCTCCAACGTGAAGCGAGTGCGGTGGCATCGAGACTCCGTTTGCCCACGCGGACCGGCACGCTCGCCCGGGGTGCAGCGTTGGGGCGGGCGCTTTCGGCGGGTCGGGCAGTCGCCTGAGGCTCTGCCCGAGGCGTGGCTGACGTGGCGAAGGCCCAGGTAGCCACGGCCACCGCCGCGGCTCCAGCGCGCTCGATCCGGCGCGTTTCGCGGTGTGACCGGCCACTCATGCGGGTGTGTTACGCGAGCGTGCGCGAGGCTTCAAGCCGCGTTGCCGGCCGCGCGGGCTGTGTCCTCGACGGGAGGCCGCACGGCGCGGGGGCCTCTGGCGGCCGTCTCGACGACGTCGCGGCTGAAGGACACGCCAACTGTGTGAAGGCGCTCCGAGGTGACGCGGTGCGCCTCGGCGCCCACATCGAGGCCGATGGCACGGCGCCCGGCCTTCGCGGCCACGGCGAGCGTCGTCCCACTTCCCATGTAGGGATCGACGACGAGGTCTCCCGGGTCGGTCAGGGATGTGATCAGGCGGTCGAGAAGCGCCTGTGGCTTTTGGGTGGGGTAGCCGGTGCGTTCCTTGGCGACGGGGGCGACGATGCTGAGTTCCCAAACGTCACCGAGCGGAGTTCCCCGGGAGGCTTCTTCGGTTCGGCTGCTCCGGAGGCGTCGACCGCTCTTGTCGGTCACGGCGCGTTGCTTGCGATCGCCCCAAGTGGCCTGGGTCGAAGCCGCGAGGGGTTCGTAGAGTTGATTGAAGCGCGGTGGCACGTTCCGATCACGGACGTACCGCAAGAGCACGTCGTGAACGCGCTGGAAGTTCTTCGTCTTGGCCGGCCAGCGTCGATAGCGCCAGATGATCTCACTGGCGAAGCAGTCGATGCCGAAGATCTCGTCGCAGAGCACGCGTGCGTAGTGACTCGTTTTTGGATCGACGTGGAGCACCAGACTGCCGTGTGGGGCGAGGAGCTTTCGGGCCGCCGCGATGCGCGGGGCAAGCGCCGCGAGGTATTCGTCGAGGCTGGTCCAGCGATCGTCGAAGGCGAGTGACTCGCTTCGATCGATGCGGCCGGTTCGAGCGTTCTTCGTCCGGGTGACCTGATGGTGCTGCCGCCCGGTGAAGAACGGTGGATCGAGATAGACCAGGGTGGCGGTGGGACCGATGTCTCCCGCGAGCGCCGTCATCCCGAGCAGGTTGTCTCCCTCGATCAAACGGCAGGGAGCGTCGGAGACCGGCCGGGCAGCGAGGTGACCTTGGGGAAGAAGCCATGTTTCAGGGCGACCCGACCAACCAAGCCGGGGCAACGAGCCAAGAGTCATGGCGGAATTGTAGGGGGATGTAGGATACAGTGGGCAAGTTCGCGGAGGAGGACCCAGGGGGCGCGGTGAGACCTCGAGAACCTCTCGTGCGCCAGGGGAGTCGGCCTTGTAGTCTGCCGCCGTGACGAGCCATCCGCTGTTCCGAGTCCGGGTGTGGGGCGTCCTGGTCGCCGCGATGTGCGTCTCCGGTTGCCACGAGGAGACGGAGGAGCCGCGGCCAGAGAACACGCCTGGGGGCGTGGTCGAGAAGTTCGTCGTCGGAATGCAGCGCGTTCACGGGGATCAGGAGCGTGGTGCTCAGATGGTGGAGCTCTTGTGGAAGCCAGCACGCCAGAATCTGGCGGAGCGCGCCAAGCGGGCTACCGCTGCGTTCGGTCGCGTGGTCGGGCCGAGCGAGATGTTGGCACCGTCAGCGTTCTCCCTGAGCTTCGTTCCGCGGCACTATCAGGTTCGAATCGATGGCAACTGGGCTGAGGTCAAGATGACGGGAGACGACCCGCGGCGCGAGATCGCCCGGGCCCGGTGCGTGCGGGAAAACGACGAATGGCGATTGGCTCTCGACCTGAGTCCTTTGCCACCCATCCGCAAACGAATCGACGAAGAACGTTGAGTCCGCGGGGCTCGACGAAAGCCCGCGGAAGACCACAAAAAGAAAGCGACCACACCGGCATGGCGTGGTCGCTCTCTCGTTGGGGGACCGCTCTCCTCGAGGTAGTTCGAGGGGCGGGGACGAAGGCTCAATTCGAGAAGAAAATCGCCTCGATCTCGTCCTTCACGACCTCTTCGGTCTGCTCGCGAGCGATGGCGATCTCCTTGACGATCAGGGAGCGAGCCGTGTCGAGCATGCGACGCTCTCCGAACGAGAGCTGCTTGTTGGCCTTCAATCGATACAGATCACGCAGGACCTCGGCGACGTCGTAGATCGACCCGGTCTTGATCTTGTCCATGAAGCCGCGGTACCGGCGGTTCCAGGTCTGCGTGTCGAAGCCGATCGTGCGCTCTTTGAGAATGTCGAAGATCTCGAGGATCTCCTGCTCGCTGATCACCTGTCGCAGGCCGACCGCGTCTGCGTTCGATACTGGAACCATGATCTTTCGGTCGGTGTCCAGGATGCGCAGCACATAGAACTTCTGTCGATTCCCTGCGATGTCCTTCTCGTCGATGCTCACGACTTCAGCGACGCCTTGCGCGGGGTAGACAGCCTTGTCGCCGACTTTGAATTCAACTTCCTGGCTTGCCTGCATGATGTCTCCTTGTTGACGGCACGGCGCCTTTCGCACCGGGGGGTAGCCGTACTGAACTCTCTTCGAAGCTCACCCTCGCCCGCCGGCGAACCGAAGGGATACTTCCGCTCGCCACTTCGGGGTGACCCGGACTGAGCTGAGCGAAAAAGGTGAGGGGGGCTCGAACATTTCGTGTAAAAACCGGGTCCGCCGCCTGTCTGGGTTGAGGTTTGCGCCTCTTGCCAACTCGCGGCGATCGACCCGTGGTGCGCCGGACGCGGTTTTCGTTCGTCGCGCTGCGGCGTCGGTTCGACCGACGGCCCCGGAATTTGGGGGGTCCGGGGAGGGAGCGGGTGACGGAGCTGCCAAAAAAAAGACAGGAGCCGCCAGGCGCGAAACTGTAGTCAGAAGTCGCCGATGTGTCAACTTATTGTGGCATGAGCTGGACCGGCTGTCCCGCGACGAGACCGACGTACCTCGTTCACTCACTCGTTCACTCACTAAATGTTTGAAGATTGAGGGTGAGCATTTGTCCGCAGAGCGGAAGTGGGTCGCGTGAGTCGAGGGAACCAAGAATGGGGGAGCAGAATTGTCGGGAACTCTCTGTCGGCTGCGATTTCGGGGTGTCGTTGACGGGAGCGCAGGCGAATCGACGACTGGATGGCGTTTCGGAAGCGGCGTCGCGGGCGGGCGACGGCAATGAAAAGCTCAACCCTCGAGAGGCGGCTTCCATTCCCGGGGGGCAGGTGGCTTGCCTGAGCCAATCGTTTTTGTGGGGTGCGTAACGGCGCGCGGCAAGGGATCTGAAGGAAAATAGTTTCCCTCATGATGGTGCGGCGAATGACCCGGGGGGGGGGTACGGGTCGCCTCGGAGCGCTCTTGGCTGGAGCGCAGGTTTTAAAGCAGTTCCGCGAGGATCCCCCAGCGAACGCCTCGGTCCGAGACCACCGCGCGGTCGACTCGGGCGGCTCGGAGCACCTCGTCGAAGATCAGCGCCCCCGCAATGATGACGTCGGCTCGCAGGGGTTCGAGGCCGGGCACCTTCTGGCGTGCCTCGAGCGGGAGAGCGGACAGAGTCCCGATCCAGTGAGTGAGCGTGCCTTCGCTCAGCGAGGAGCCGTGGACGCGAGCCGCATCGTACTCGCCCTGTTCAGCTGCGATGGCAGCGAGCGTGGTCACGGTCCCCGCAACACCGATCCATGTCGACCTCTGTGCGCCCGAAAGAATCGACGACTTGGTGAGTGCATCGTGAGCGTCTGCGCGCACCGCTTCGAGCTCTTCGGGTCGAGGCGGGTCACTGTGGACGTGACGCTCTGTGAGACGAACGCTGCCGACGTCCAAGCTGTCGGCGCGGGAGATGGCTGTGGCGACGGTTCCGTCGTCCAGCCGAGCGATCTCACCGAGGATGATCTCCGTCGAGCCTCCACCGATGTCGATGACGGCAACGGGTCCGGTGACGAGCAACGTGCCCGTCGCCCCGGCGAAGGTAAGCTCCGCTTCGCGTCGACCGCTGATTACCTCGAGCGGGACTCCGAGAATCCCTCGCGCCTCGGCGATGAACTCGTCGCCGCCCCGCGCGTCGCGCAGCGCGCTCGTTCCGACCACTCCGACTGCGTCCACTCCCGCCTGGTCGATCGCTCGGGCGTACTCCCGGAGGCAGTCGAGCGTGCGCGTTCGGGCCTCGGTCGAAAGTGCCTTCGTTCGATCGACACCTCTGCCGAGACGGGTGATCGTCGCGCGTTCGACCAGCGGCTCGAGCATGCCCTCGCGCCGCTCGGCGATCGTCAGAAGAACGGTATTCGTACCGACGTCGATGGCCGCGACGCGTCGGGTGGAGGAAGCGCCCGGAGACGTCGGATCAGCCAAGAAAGCCTCGTTTCAGGGGGCCGCTAGACTGTTCAGGTTGAGCATTTCCTCGACGTTCGGCTGAACCACGAGCTCGACCCGGCGATTCTTTTCACGACCTTCGGGCGTCTCGTTGCTCGCCACCGGATCGGTCGGACCGTAGCCGGCCGCGCTCCAGCGGAGCGGGTCCAGCCCACCGCCGCCATCTGCTTCCGGAGTCGTGAGCAGCACGAGCACGGACCGCGCGCGCATTGCCGAAAGGCCCCAGTTGTCGCGGAACGGCCCACCCTTGAGCGGCTTGTCGTCGGTGTGCCCTGCCACCTGGAAGTCGCGTTTGTTGAGATCCGCGTCGCTGCGGATCACGTCGGCGACCTTGAGGAGGATTTCTTCGCCCTCCTTCTTCAGACGATCCCTGCCCGAATCGAACAGTACGTCGCCCGGCAACTGGATGAGCATGCGGTTGTCGCGGACCTCGACCTTCAGCCCGAGCTTTGTCAGCTTGTCGAGCTTGGCACGCAGCAGCTCGAACCGCTTCCGGATCTGATCGAGCTGAGCGGTGCGCTGGGCGTACTCGTCGAGAGCCTTCTTCTGCTGGGCCAGATTGGCGCTCAGGTTGTCCAGGCTCAGGCCGCGCTCGGTGAGCTGGCCCTTGAGCGACTGGATTTCCTGCAGGGCGTCGGCGTAGTCGGCTTCGGCCTTGCCTCGGGCCTGCTGCTCCGCGTTGAGACGTCCGCGGAGCTCCTCGTTCTCGCGCACCTTCTGGTCCCATTCTTCCTGTGAGTAGCCACAGGCCGATGAAATGAAAGCCAGGGTGAGCCCGGTGATCAGAAGGCGTGCACGCATCTTTTTAATGGTCGCTCGGGGGCGGATCCCGAGGCGGGGAATGGGGCTAGCGCGCTTGCGCCGCGATCGTCAAGTCAGCGTGGATTGAGGCATTTTCGCCGTTCGAGGCGAAGCCCGTGGGCTTTCGGAGTTGATGTTCAGTGTGCCCCGCCAAAACACCGCTCGTTTGCTCTGTATGCAAGATTTGCGGAGCAACTCTCGGGTTCTGGAGTGCGGTCCAAGGACCCGCCCGCATTTATTTCGTTGACACATCACAATAGGTGGCAATATACGTCGTGCAACATACCCTAGGGGTGGACGCAAACAGTCCACCTCCCGATCCGTAGGGAGGCATCGAACCATGGCTGCAAAGAAGACCCGCAAGAAGGCCGCCAAGAAGGCCCCGGCCAAGAAGGCCGCCAAGAAGACCGTGAAGAAGGCTGCCAAGAAGGCGACCAAGAAGGCCGCCAAGAAGACGGCCAAGAAGGCTCCGGCCAAGAAGGCTGCGAAGAAGGCCGCCAAGAAGGCACCGGCCAAGGCCGCCAAGAAGGCACCGGCCAAGGCCGCCAAGAAGGCTGCCAAGAAGGCTGCCAAGAAGGCCACGAAGAAGGCTGCCAAGAAGGCACCGGCCGCCAAGGCCCCGGCCAAGAAAGCCGCGAAGAAACGCGCTGCCAAGAAGGCCTGAGGTCAGCGTCCGCCTCAGTGGCAGGTTTCAGGGGTACGCAGCCCAGGGCCGCGTGCCCCTGATGCATTTTTGGCTGCCGACTCGTCTCTCTTTGCCCGCGCGATTGCCGCGAGCGGCGAGGGGGCCGGGTGCCGACTGGCTTTCGGCCCAGTAGAGCCGTGCGGTGGGCAGCGAGAAGAGCTTCGGGGTTGGTCCTGAGAGACGTCGCGGCCGGACCCGCAAGCGGATCCGGGAGACGGGGTGCGTCAAGACACGCGCTGAATCAGGGGTTGAAGTTGAACGGATAGTTCACGGTCGTTTCCATCCCGCGCGACGAGGGAGGAAACTTGATTTTCTCGATGGCGGCGACGGCGCAGTTCGCCACTTCCGGTGACTTGAGGGTGCTGCGCTCGAGGTTGGGCTCGGCTTCTTTCACGGCGCCGTCGGGATCGAGCACGAAGCGAATCGTCAGATCTCCCTTGAGGGACGGCAGCGTCTCGCGCGCTTTGTCGTAACAGGCTCGGACGGAATCCCGGTTTTCTTTCACCACGCCCTGGATTACGGCCATCGTGCGTGTTTCTGCTTCGCCGGCTTCGGCTTCGGCTTCGTCGGCGCTCCCCGAGCCTCCGTCCTCGCCTTCTTCCGCGATGGAGTCTTCGCCCTCCCACGCCTCCTCATCCGGGGCGGCGGCTTCGGTAGGCGCGGCTTCCGTCGATGCGGTCACGTCCCTTGCTGGCTCCGCCGGCGTGGCGGGCTGGGTGGCGGATCCGGAGCTCGCGCAGGCGACGAGCAAAAGTGCACCGAGGGGAGCAGCCCAGATCGCCCGGGCTCGTCGAGGCGCGAGGTGCGGCGGATCCTGGACCAACGTGGCGTGAGATGCGTCGGATGCGTTCTTCATGGGCGCCATGCTAACGCCCTCTCGCTGCACCGTGGGGTGGATTCCGCTTTCAGAAAGCCGCTCGGTTCCCCTCGACCCGCAGAGGGCGATGCGTTATTCGTGGCCCCGCTGCGCGCCAAATAGGCGAGGCCAGCGAGATTTCATGGCGCAATCAATGGTTCAGGGCGACGGTTCGCAAGGGGATCGACGAAGCGGTGGCGCGATGCGAGCGCGCTCGGTCGGTTCCCGCCTCGGAAGCTGGGGAGTGGCTTTTGCTCTCACGATGGCTTTGGCCGGCTGCGGCGGCGCAACCCAGGAGCCCCAGTGGCCCAAGGCGGCCACCGAGTGGTACGCGCGTGCCGAGCTCGGCTTCAAGGAGGGTGATCTCGACGACGCGGACAACGCCGCGGACAAGGCCCTCGCGAGCTTGCCGAACGAACCCAAGATCCGCGTGCTTGCCGCGCGCATTGCACTGGCGCAGCTGGAGTTCGACCGAGTCATCCAACTGACCAAGGGTCTGCCGGGCGCTCAGGCTGCAGGGCTTCGGGGGCGCGCGCACTGGTACGCCGGGCGAATCGAGGAGGCCGCCGACGAGCTCGATGCTCTTCTCGCCGATCCATCCGTTCGCGATCCGTGGGCAGAGCAGGTGTCGAAGCTTGCACGCCGGGGGCGCGGTCGCCGTCCCTTCGAGATGAGCGGCGGACTGCTTGCGGTGCTCGACATGCCGCGGGTGGGTAACACCTCGATGCTCGTTCCGGTCGAGGTGAACGGGGAGCCGTCCCTCGCCATGATTGCGACGGATACCGCGGAGGCGGTGATCGACTCGAGCTCCGGCGGAGACGGCACCTGGGTGTCGCTGCGTTTCGGTGAGCGAGTGGAGGTCGCGGACGTTCCCGCTGTGGGGCGCGATCTTTCTGGTCTGTCGCGGCAGCTGAACGCGCCCATCAAGATGCTGATCGGCGTGAACCTGCTCCGGCATCTGCGCGCTACCGTGGACTTCGCCGCGGGACAGTTCGTGGTTCGATCCTTCGAGCCGCCGCCGCCGCCTCAGGCAACAACGGTGCACCCCGGCTACTTCCGGGGCGGAGCGCTGGTGCTGCCGGTCTACTACGGCGTGGAGCCGACCGCCCCACGCGGTTCACTCTTTCTCCACACGACGATGACACACCCCATCGCCCTCGACGAAGCGGGCTGGAAGAAGGGCGGTGTCGGACCGGGTGACTTCAGCGCCGTGCCGGGCGAGGCCTCAATCAAGACGGCCATCCTTCCGATGCTCCGCGTGGGGGCATACGAGGTGCCGCGGGTTCCGGGCATCCTGGGCGCCCCCGTGGGTGAAATGGAGGAAGTGCTCGGGATCGATCTCGACGGCTATGCGGGTTCCTCCTTCCTAGCCACCTTCCGAGTCACTTTTGCGGATGACGGAAGGACGATGTGGCTCGAAGGGCTGCCTCCGGAAATGTTCGGGCCGCCCCGGGTTGCCCCGGCGCCCGCTCCCGATCGGGAAGACGAGGTTCCCTCGGCCACTTCGCCAGCGCCCGCCGCCGCCCCCGCGGGAGCGGCGGCGCCGCCGTCCGCGCCTCCGAAAGCACCTCCAGCGACACCGGCCCCCAAGCCCCCTGCCCCTGGAACGAATCCTCGGCCATGACCACCGCCACGGGCGCCCACGTGGCTATCTACGCGGGGAGTTTCGATCCCCCGACCAACGGGCATCTCGACGTCGTGCGGCGAGCTGCGGACCTGTTCCCGCGGGTGATCGTGGCGATCGGCATGCACCCGTCGCGGCACGCGTTGTTCACGCTCGACGAGCGACTCGAGCTGATGCAGGCGGTTTGTGCCGACGTTCCGAACGTTCGCGTGGAGGCGTTCGAGGGATTGCTCGTCGACTACGCGCGCAGCGTTGGCGGTCGCGTGATCGTGCGCGGTCTGCGGGTGGGTGCCGACTTCGAGTACGAGCTGCAGATCGCCCACGCCAACGCGGATTTGGCGGAAGAGCTCGACACCATCTTCCTACCGACACGCACCCGGTACGGGTTCATTTCGGCTTCGCTGGTTCGTGAGATCGCGAGCCATGGCGGTGACGTCAGTCGCTACGCCCCTCCTGCGGTGTGTCAGGCTCTAGCGAGGCGCTTCGGTAGCCAAGCCGACTGAGCGACACGCCGCCCCACCTGCGGTGTGTCAGGCTCTAGCGAGGCGCTTCGGTAGCCAAGCCGACTGAGCGACACTCCTGGTCACCGATGTTCGGACGAAAGAGCCTCCGCCACCAAGGCGTCGCGCAGCGTCCGAGCCAGCCGCTCGATGCCGTCGCCAGTCGAGGCGCGGATGATCCCCACGTCCGTTTCGAGCAGGAGCGCGTCCGGGGCGAGCTCGGGATCGCCGGAGATTTCTATCTCGCGCTCGCCGAACTCGTGGTTCTCGAAGAGACGCGCGAGGCTGTCGGCGGTGCTCGGGTGTGCCAGCACCCGGATCCTACTGGCGCCCCGCGCTTCGTCGATCAAGCCAAGAGCCCAGCTTCGAAGCGCGTCGTCGTCGGTGGGCAGGGCAGTCCGCACCCAGCGCTCGGCGAGCATGCGTGCGAGATCGACCACGTCGTCGAGGTGGCGTTCGAGGAGTTTGCTCCGAGCCCCGGCGACGGCAAGTGCCAGGGCACCCGGGGTAGGCTTCGCCGCGGGCACCTCGTCTTCTGAGGTCGCGCTCGATGGAGGCGGCGATTCGTCGAGCGTGGTTGGCTCGCGCGGCGCGCGGATCCAACGACCTCGGCGGATGCTTTCCATCTTGGGCACGCGCTTTCGACCTTCCCTCGGATCGCGGGGCTCTCAGGAGTCCACGGTCCGATACCCGTCTCCGCTCATACGAGCGCGTCCTTCTTGGATCAACTTGACGAGGTGCGCTGCGAGGCTGCGCCGAGCCAGGGGCCAGAGGTGGCGTGGCGTGTCGCTGTAGGCGTGGGGCAGGAGTTCGTCGAGGACCGCTGGTGGTTCGTTCGATCCTGGCAGTGCGTCGAGCACGCGCTGTTCGCGGGCCAGTCGGTGAGCCACGTAGCCGTCGAAGGTCGCGCGGGGCTCCTCGATGGGGTTTCCGTGCGCGGGGTGCGCGGTCCGCGCGCCGAGCCGGCTGAGACGGTCGAGCTGACGAATGTACTCGGCCATGTCCCCGTCGTGAGGATCGATCAGGATGGTTCCGACGGACGCGACCATGTCGCCAGCGATCAGATCGCCGGAGAGCTCGCGGAACAGGCAGAGGTGGCCGGGAGCGTGCCCGGGAGTGTGTAGCGTCCGCCATCGGTCCGGCTGGGGACCGTCGAGCACGAGTACCTCACCGTCTTCGAGGTGTCGGGTGAAGACGAGATCGGGCAAGAGCCGGGCAGTCTCCGAGTGTCCCCACAAGGGCAGCTCCAGTTCGCTTGAAAGCCACCGAGCGCCGCCGACGTGATCGGGGTGGTGATGGGTGACCAGGAGTGCCCGAAGACGCTGACCCCGCGACGTGAACGAGCGTGCCCATTCGACGAAGTCGCGACGTTCCTCTTCGTAGGGCGTGGCGGGCTCGACGAGCACGATCTCGCGCGTGCCGAGCGCGTAACTGTTGGTGTGGGTGGCGGGCGGTAGGGTGGGGGTCCTGAGAGCCAGGCGCAGCGGTTTTCCCTGGGAAGCGGTCATGTGACTTATGTCCCTTGGGGGAGGCTGTTCGGGGCGGGGGCGCGCCAGAGCGCGTTCAGACGCTCTCGACGACGACGGCGACCGCTTCGCCTCCGCCGATGCACAAAGTGGCGAGGCCACGAGCGGCCCTGCGATCCGCCATGGCGTAGAGAAGCGTGGTCAGGATGCGCGCGCCGGAAGCACCGATGGGGTGACCGAGTGCGACGGCGCCTCCGTGCACGTTCACCTTCTCAGGCGGGATCTCACACAGCCGCGCGCAGGCCATGGTCACGCAGGAAAACGCCTCGTTGATCTCCCACAGATCGATGTCGGCGACCGCGTGTCCGGTCTTGCTCAGCAGCGCGTCGATGGCGCGGGCGGGAGCCGTGGTGAACCACTCGGGAGCCTGGGCGGCGGCCCCGTAACCGATGATGCGCGCCAGGGGTGAAAGCCCATGCTCTTTGACAGCGCGTTCGCTGGCCAAAACGATTGCCGAGGCTCCGTCGTTGATGCTCGAGGCATTGGCTGCGGTGATCGTGCCGTCGCTTTTGAACGCCGGACGAAGTTTCCCGAACTTGTCCGGGTCGCCGCGCCCGGGCTCCTCGTCTTCGCGGATGATGAGCGGATCCCCCTTGCGCTGGGGTACCTCCACCGGGGTGATCTCGGCTTCGAACTTGGCGGTCTTCGCGGCCTCGAGGGCTCGACGGTAGCTTTCGCGCGCGAAGGCGTCTTGAGCTTCGCGAGTGAGATCGTACTTCTCGGCGCACATTTCGCCGGCCTTGCCCATGTGGAAATCGTTGTACGGATCCCAGAGACCGTCGAAGATCATCCCGTCCACGACCTTCCCGTCGCCCATCCGGTACCCGGTGCGTGCGCGGTCGAGGTAGTACGGGACCCGCGACATCGACTCCATGCCACCTGAGACCACGAGGTCGGCGTCACCGAGCAAGACGGACCGAGTGCCGAGCACGACGGCCTGAAGGCCCGAACCACACACCTTGCTCACCGTCGTGCATGGAACCGTGTCGGGGAGCCCCGCTCCGAGAGCAGCCTGGCGTGCGGGAGCCTGGCCGATGCCCGCGCTCAGCACGTTGCCGAAGAAGACTTCGTCGACTCGATCGGCGGCGACCCCGGCTCGTTCGAGGGCAGCCCGGATCGCGGTGGCGCCCAACTGGGGCGCGGACAGCGACGAAAGGGCTCCCAAAAAGGAGCCGATGGGGGTGCGCGCGGCACTGGCGACGTACACGGGCGTTTCGAGCTGGGCCATGAAATCTCCTGAGCGAGGGCGACGGCGTGGCTGGGGTGATCGGGCGCGTTCGAGCGCAGCGTACCGCGAACGCCGGGTCGCGCTACCGCGAACGAGGCAGCGAAGGCGAGAGGGACGTCAGAGGCCGAGGTTCCGGCGCAGGCGCGGGCCCGGATCCTCGAGGTCCGCCTCGAAGGGGGCGCCGGTGATCCGTTCGACCGCCGTGACGTAGCGGAGGCTAGCTTCGACGCGCACTTCGTCCGGGATCGGGGGAACGGGTCCGTCCCCCGTGAATCCCACTCCGGCCAGGTAGCGGCGCAGGTACTCCTTGTCGAAGCTTTCGGGGTCCTGGCCCGCTTCGAATCGCTCGCCGTAGGTTTCGGCGAACCAGTAGCGGGAGGAGTCGGGCGTGTGGATCTCGTCGATCACCACGATTTCCCCCTCGGGGGTCTTCCCGAACTCGTACTTCGTGTCGACCAGAATCAGGCCGCGTTCTTTGCAGAGGCGCTGGCCCTCGGCGAACAAAGCCAGCGCCATCTGGGCCGCACGATCGAAGTCCTCCGGTGGCATGCCGGTCATCGCGAGGATTTCTTCGCGCGACGCGGACACGTCGTGGGAGCCGTGCGGCGCTTTGGTGCTCGGCGTGACGATCACTTCGGGCAGGGCCTGATGCTTGCGGAGGCCCTCGGCAAGCGCGTGCCCGCAGAAGGTGCGCGCTCCCTTTTCGTAGTGCACCCAGATGCTCGTCGATGTCGTGCCCGTGAGGTAAGCGCGCACCACCATCTCCACGGGCAGGGGCTCGCACTCGCGCCCGACCATCACGTTGGGATCGGGAGTGGCGATCATGTGATTCGGAGCGACGTGCGCCGTCTTCTCGAACCAGAAGCGCGCGACGTGGTTGAGCAGCTGACCCTTGAGCGGCAGCGTGCCGAGCGCGCGATCGAACGCGCTGATCCGATCGGTGACCACAATGTAGCGCTTGCCGTCCTCGGTCGTGTAACAGTCGCGGACCTTGCCGGCGTACTTTCGGCCGAGCTCCGGAAAGTCGGTGCTGACGAGGGGATGGGCGAGACAGGCTGTGAGGGTGGCGCGTTCCACGGCGGAGCGGACCCTATCACGCTGGCCCCGACTCGCTATGGCGCCGCTCGCGAGGGGCCCAGAGTGCCTCGAGGAGTGCGAATTTCGGCGGCCTATCTCGGGGAGCGTCGGGCTCGGCTTCCGGCCTTGCAACTTTGTCGCGAAGGGTTTTGGGGTGGGACTCTGCCGCGCAGCGGCAGGGCGGGCGTCTTCAACGGGCTTACCTTGCCAGCGGGTCGGGCGTCGTCCACGGTGAGCGCCTCGATTCATGCTCACGCTCGCCTTCGGCACACCACGCAAACTCCCCAGTGCGGCCTCTCTCGAGGGACGCGTCGTCGTTCTCGACATCGCGTTTGCGGGGCTAGTGGGTGGGGGGTTCGACAAGGTGACCCGCAAACTCATCGACGGTTTGGGGGAGAGACTGCGCGGCTGGATCGATCATCACGATCACGAACGCCACGTCGAGTTCGCAAACGACCCACGCTTCGTGCTGCACACCAAGGCGGAACACGGAGCTTGTCCGGAGATCATCACGCCGGAGCTGGTCGAGCGGATTGGTCCAGTGGACACGGTGCTCTGTCACACGGACTTCGATGGCCTGGCGAGCGCGGCCAAGTGGATCCTCGCGGGTGAAGAGCCGTACGAGGGCTGCGATGCCGACGCGCGCGCCATCGACACGCGCCTCGGCACGCCGACCTCCATCGCCGAGCGAATCGATCGCGCGCTGCGCGCCCGCCCTCGCGACGAGGGGCTTTTCGGCATCGTGGTCCGTCACCTCGTCGGGCGTTTGAAAGATCCGTCGCTCTGGGTGCCCATCGACGAGGCGGCGGCCCAGCTGATCCCGATCGAGAAGGAGACCCGCCGCGCCGCCGCCAGCTACCGCCGCCTGCCGCGGCGTGACGGAACGGCGGGCGTGGCTTTGGTCGACATCACCCGAGGCTACGGCAAGGTCGACAAGACGCTGCTGCTCTTGCTCGGCCAGGAACGGGAAGCCGTCAGCGTGGTGGTGGATTCGATGAACGTGGCCGTCGCCGCTCGGTTCGACAGTGGCTACGATTTTCTTCAGCTATTTCGGCTTGATGGCGGTATGCCCACCCGCGTGTCCCTGCCACGGAAGCGCCTCTCTGACGTGCTCGAGGCGCTCGGTGTCGATGCAGCCGAGTTCGACTGAGCGCAGTTCGCTCTGAGCTGGGTTCGAGTCCGCAGACCTCGGTCGTCAGACGAGCGTCCTTTTCGACGGCTCGGGGCACACTGGCTGATTGATGAGGTGAGACAATGTCGCACCTCGTCGGAGGCTGTGGTCCCCCGAAGCGACGAGCGGCGAAGGACCATCCCCGTCTGGGGAAGGTGAGCGACCGAATCCATTCGCGAGGGGCTCGTGCTGCCTTCGGTTTCGAGCATGCGTCGAGCCTCGCAGACAGCACTCGTGATGCTGGTTTGCGTGGCTGGAAACGCCTCGAGGAGACCTGCGGTGTGAAGGCCTATCGCACAAATCGATTTGTCACCGCTTTGTTAGACACGGAGTCGGCCGTTTCTGCGATCTGCGGTGGTCCAACACGTAAAATACGGTGATCTCTGAACGCGTTTTCGGTGTGGATAACTTTCTCACAGGGGCGTTCGAAGTTTGGTTGATCTGCCGATGGCGAGCGTGATAACTCCCTGCCCTCGCCTTGCTCGACTCGTTCGAGTGAGATGGGTGGCCAAGGGGGGTCACCTGCGAAACTTGGGGGAAATCAAAATACAGGGGGGGGGCGTATGGAGACGAATGTTGCCGTCCATGCGAAGCCGACGACCGAGGAAGTTCTCTTCCACGAGGGGGATGTATCACTTTGCCTGATGATCAATCGCCGCACGCGTTCGCTGCGCGTGGTGGACTTTCGGGCGGGACCACATCCGAAGAAGCGGCAGATTGTCGAACGCGTTGCGCGTGACGAAGGACTCGAGCGGATCTTTACGGTCGTGGAGCGTGAAGAAGCGCCGTCGTGGCTTCGTTTGGGCTTTCACAAGGAGGGGAGCATCCCGGGCTTTTACAAGCGCAGCGATGCTTACCTGCTCGGCTTCTTGATGGAGAGCGACGAGGAGGTTGCTCAGTCGGGGACGCGCCTTGCTCTGCATGCGCGGCCCGAGCATGCCATCGCCGATCGCGCCGAGCGGGCCTACCAAGCGGGGCGTCGTATGATGCGCACGAAGGCTCCGGAGGTGCTGCCGGCGGTCAAAGTGCAGAAGGCGCGTGAGCAAGATGTGCTCAGGAGTTTGTCGCACGCTGGGCGGTCGGGACGAGCCCTGACCGAGCTCGAGCCTTTCGGGCGTGGCGTTCAGCGGGAAGCCTACCTGTGCACGGCGCGCGGCGGCTTTTCGCTGTTGGTCTCGGTGGAGACTCAACCGTGCTTCGACAACGCGTTGGTCGAACCGCTGACCGCACCGCGCAGCGAAAAGGAGACCTGGCTGACGGCCGCAGGGCTCCGCCAGGTGGGTGATCTCCTGCGCGCGCAGGGGCTCGTGTCGGCGTTCGCGATCTCCGTCGCCGACTCAGTGCCGATGACAGCCGCGCTGGTGGTCGCCGGGTTCCGGCGTACGGGGCGCTTGCCGAAGCACATGATGGTGCAGGGCGAGCGACACGACGCGTTTCTGTGGTCACGCAAGCTGGCGGATCTCGCGACTGACTGACAGGATGGGGCCGTGCAAGGCGCGCGGTCCCGTTCTTCGTTTTCCCTGCCCGTCGACATGTTTCGATGGGGGGATGCTGCGGCGATGCGGCGCGCGCACGGGGGGATGAGCGCGCGCCGCATTGCGGCACTCTT
>JBNKGC010000030.1:0-45345 GCA_050289625.1 Polyangiaceae bacterium
GATGCGTCGGGTGCCAACCGCCCTTCGAGAGCTTCCGGCGCGAGCAGATCCCGCAGCGAGTTGACGAAGGCTAGTTCCCCCAACAGAAGCAAATCCCTGTTGATGCTGGGGGCGCACGCGCCGCCGTCCGCGGTCTCGGACCACCCGGGCCCGTCCGAACCGCTTCCCTCCGACCGCGAGCCCTGGCCGCTCACGCCGTCCCCGGTGAGGGAAGCCTCGCAGCTGAGCGGGACGAGCAGCAGACCAAGCGTCGCCGCGAATTTCGCACGCATGGATCCGACGGGACGGGAGACCGTTTGCATCAATTTGGGTAGACGTCAGCTCGGAGCGCCATTGGTCAACTTTCAGTTGCCTCGTCCGTGTTTGGTGACGTTGGATCGCAACGATCCACTGAACGTCGCATCCGCGTTCGGTCGACTCCACGACTTCCAAAACGGCTGCGGCTTCCAAGACGCCCGCGACTTCGAAAGCGCTCAGGACTCTGCTGCTTGCCAAGCTCCCGGCGATACATGCGGAGCGCCACGCACGCGCGGTTATCCAACGCGTTCGAGTGACAGGGCTGCGACGAGGAAGCGGCGATCGGGGCCGTTGTCCCACATCCAGGCCGCCGCAGGTGGAGCGACCCGGCAGTGAGCCTCGAGCACGGGATCGTCGGCAGCGATCGCGGCGACGAACCGAGGATCGACGGCCCGGAACACGTCGCCGCGGGCCATCAGTTCGTCGAGCAGCTCCAGAGGACGGTCGCTTTCCGGAGGCTGGAGCGGCGCGATCTCGTCGGATGCTACGTCGCAGGTGAGCCAGCCTCGCCCTCCAGGAGCGAGGAGCTCCAGCAGAGTCCGCAGGTGTGCGAGGTTCAAGCAGTACGTGGCGGCCGCGAACAGGGGATGGGAAGCCCCGAGGGACTGCCGCAGCATCAAGTGCAGCTGCGAGAGCAGGCAAGTCGACGCGACTCGGTCGAACGAGGTGCCGATGCGCTTGGCGAGATCGCGAGCGGTTTGGGACGGGTACTCCAGGAGCTCTTCGGGCGTTGCCTGGAGCGCAGCCCAGCGTTCGATGCGCCGTTCCAGACCCGACAAGTCGACGGGGGCGTGGCGCACCACCCGCGCCGCGGCTTGGGAGCTCAATCGCCTCAGCACCCGATCGAGAGCTGCTCCGTCGATGTCGACCAGGTGGACTTCATCGTACAGACGAGTCAGCTGCTCGAGATCGAGATCGTTGCCGTTGCCGGCGCCGAGCACGCAAAGGCGTCCTCTAGCGGCGTTCGTGAGCAGCTCCGTCTGCCGAGCCCGGTGGGAGGCGAAGCTCTCGCGATACTTCCAGGACTTTTCGTTGGCGCGTCGTTGCTCGACCAGGGCGGCTCGCCACGGAGTCACGAGGCGGACGATATCATACCTCGGATCGGCCAGGAGGTCATTCGACGGGCCGGGCAATCAGTCCATCGATGCTACGGCTCCTGCAGCGTCACCGAGTACGGAATGCCTTCCGGATCGGGGACGACCACCTCTTCGAGCAGCTCCCCCAGCTTTTTGAAAACTCCAGCGGACCTTTGCCCCAAGGCTCGAGCTCTCGGTGCCCCGGCGGCGATGCGGGCGCTCGGCGTCGACAGCGTGACCTCGAGCTTGCGGCGGTGGCCCGAGCCACCGGGACGGACGGCGCTCGCGTTCGGGGAGCCGATGGCTCGTCGTTCGTGAGCGCCGTCTTGACCGAAGGTGAGCCTTTGCTAACCTGCCAGGGTGGTCAAGTCGATGTCGACGGTGGAGCGCGAAGACGACTCGCGGGGCAAGCGGGCGCTGCTCGCGGCGGCGCTCAAGCTCTTCGTCCGCGACGGGCTTTGCGAGACGACGGTGCGAGCCGTGGCCAACGAGGCGGGGGTCAGCAACCCGGCCATCTTCAAGTTCTTCGACGGTCGCGACGACCTCGCGCTCTGCGTGTTCGAGCGCTGTTATGAGCGGCTGGCCGCGGCGCTCGCGGTCGCGCTCGCACAGCCGGGCGGGCGGTTCGAGCCTCGGGTTCGGAGTCTGGTGCTGGCCGCCGCGCGCTTCATGGATGAAGACCTCGACGCGTTCTTGTTCGTCACCGAGCAGACGCGGCGCTTCTGGCCGTCCGTCCGCCCCGAGCTGAAGAAGCAATCCATCGTGCGCGGCCTCGAGCGACTGTTCGTGCTCGGCGTCACGCAGGGGAAGGTCTCGCCGGACGATGACCCACGCTTGCTTGCTGCGGCGATCGTGGGCCTGTTCACGCAAGTGGGGCGAGCTTTGTACTTCAAGGAGCTCGCGGGGCCTGCGGCCAAGCGGGTGCTCGAGCTCGAGCGGCTCATTCTTCGTATCGGTTGGTAGCGGCTCGTCGCGGCGGCGAGAGCCGCTCGGTCCGTTTTTTTTTGTTCGAAAGGTTAGCAAATGCTCACTCGCGTAACATCGAGCGAACGACTCGGAAGGTTGGCCGAGCGCCTGGGACGGCGGCAGACGCTGCTCCCGCTTGCGGTGCTGGAGGTGGCGATCCTGGCGACCGAGAACACCGCCGACTTCCCGCTCAGCGTCCCCTATCTGAGGCGGACGACGGGCCAGGAGTACCTCGACATGTGCGCCTTCTTCCCCAGTGCGAAGGTCTACGAAGTGCTCGACGGCCTGGGGCCGAGCGGTCGCTCACTCCAGGCCCTGTTGCTCGTGACCGTGGACATCGTGATCCCCGGTGTGTCCTTTCTCTTCGGGACGGCGCTTCTCGGCGCGCTGCTCGCCAAGAGAGAGGCGTACGACTGGCGACGCTCGCTGCTCCTGATTCCCCTTCTGGCGCTCGTGCTCGATTTCGCGGAGAACACGGCCATCGCGCTGCTGCTCGCGTTCCATCCGACGCGCCTGCCGATGCTCGCGACGATCGAGGGCCTGCTTTCGGGGGTCAAGTTCACTGCCTACCTCGCAGTGCTCGTCGCCGCCTTCGCGTTGGCGGTCGAGCGATGGTCGCGCCGAGAGCCGCAGGTGGCGCGATGAGGCGGCTCGTCGTCCTCGCCGTGCCGTGCTTCTCCGGCGCGCCCTGGGATCTCGCGGCGTTTCCGCGCCTCGGCGCGCAGCACGAGCTCCGCACGCTGGCGCTCCCCGAGGCGGTCTCCGACATCGACGGCTACGTCGACGCAGTGTTGGAGGCGCTGCCCTCGAACCGGCCGACGGTGCTCGTGGGCGACTCGTTCGGGGCGCTCGTCTCGATCGGCGTCGCTGCGCGGCGCCCGCCGTCGCTCCGCGCCCTCGTGCTGTCGGGTGGGTTCGCAGCGGACCCGAACACCTCGACCGTCGGAAGGATTCGAGCGTTCTTCGGGCGCAGCCTGCCACGGTTTCTCTATCGGGCGGTCACCTTGCGTGCGCACGCTGCGGCGCTGTCCTCGCCGCACGACGCCTCCGCCGAAGTCCCGTGGGATCGCGGAAAGAGCCGCGCGCTCTTTCTCACCCACACCCCGTGGGAAAGCTACGTCGCTCGTCTTCGCGCCATTCGTGGACTCGATCTGCGCCCGCTGCTTCCGAAGATCCGGGTCCCGAGTCTGATCCTCTCACCCTCGTACGACAAGCTCGTGGGGCGCGAGGCCACCGATGCGCTGCTCGGGGGGATCGCCGGTGCGAACGAGGTCGTGCTGGACGGGACGGGGCACATGCTCCGCTTCACCCATCCCCGCCGCTACGAGGCGGCGGTGCTCCGTTTCCTCGATGGCGTCGAAGCCGAGAGCACTCGTCTCCCGGGTGCGGCCATGCCGATCGCCGACAGCCGGGCGCCCCCATCCCCGTTCCAACTCGTTCGACAAAAGTTCCGAGGTCACCTCGCCTCGGAGGGGGCCCGCCCCCCCACCGCCGAGCATTCACCTCCCGCCGGGCGGCGCCCGGCTCCATCTCGGGCGCACCCAGACCGCCTCCGGCAAGGGTCGAACCCCGCCTCGGGGCTGGGCCTCGCCTCCAAGGGGGGTCCGACGCACTCCCGCAACGCCGGGGGCCTCGATGTTTGCGCTCGAGAACTCGCGCCCGGCATCGGGCTCACGTGCCGCGCAAGCTCGGCCTCGTCCGCGGAGCGCCATGCCACGCCCGTTTGACGACGGTGCGACCGGCCGCTACCCCTCGGGTCGATGGCAACTTCACTCCGGGGGTACTTGCGCGCGCCTTCGACCCTAGAGCACCGATCGGTTTGCTTCTTGGACGCCGGCAAAAACCGTCCCCCACCTCCTGCGAGGGGGCGGTTTTCGCCCGCTCGGCTTCGGTGTGCTGCACGAATCAGCGCTCTAGTTGCTCGTTTGGTCGCGACAAACGGGAAACCGTTGGTCGCTCTAGTGCTGCTGATGACGCAGGTGGGCTGCGCGACGCTGTTTTCGTCGAGCTCGCAGAACGTGAAGATCACCTCCAACGTGGAAGGCGCGCAGGTGCTGGTCGACGGCGACGACGTGGGGCAGACGCCCCTCGAGATTGAGGTCGACCGTGACACCTTCAAGAGCAAGGTCGTCACGCTGCGCCACGAGGGCTATCGCACCAAACAGTTTAAGCTGCGCAAGACGCTGAACAGCGTTTCGCTCTTCAACTGCACCAGCTTCTTTTCCTGGGGCACCGATGCACTGACCGGCGCGATGATGGAGTACAGCCCCGACGTCTACTTCATCGAAATGCTCCCCGATGGGCGGCGTGCGGCGGCCGGTGGCTCCGACCGCGCCCTGCTCTTCGTCGTGGCGCTGCACCGCGCCCTACTTCGGGACGTAGCCCAGGGCGGTGGCGAGTACACCCGCGCGCTTGCGCGGCTGCTCGACGTCCCCGAGCGCCAGCACCCGCTCTTCGTGGCAAGCTTGCGCGACCGTCTCCCGCTGATGCTGCGCGAGCGCTACCCGCACCGGATCCATCGCCACGTGCTCCTCGCGCGCGCGGCGACGATCCCCGCGACTCCCGACTTTCTGACGAACCCGGGACTCCTAGTGAGCGGACGAGCGGAGGCTGGGCACGTGTCCCACGCGCGTTCACTCTGGTGAGGCTCTCCCCCGCTCGAGGCTCCGACTGGCACGCCCGGGGTGGCAGGCTCCTGAAAAAGCACCCTGCCAATGCACGACAGGGTGCTCTCGCACGCCGGCGCAACCGGACTCGTTCGTTCTCGTGCGAGGATCGGCACTGCTGAAAGGACATTTTCGGCGGTCTTGCCCTCAACGATCCGTTGCGCTGGTACCAGTTTCCATCGGCACGGCATTCGTCACGCCGACGACTACGCGTCCGTGTAGTGCGCCTGCATCGACGGGTAGTACTCGTCGAACGTTGGCAGCTTTTCGCCCGCGCGGGCCGCGACCAAGTTGTCCAGGTAGGCCAGTGCAATTCAGTGCCGAAACCCGCGTCCGTCTCCCTGGTCCGAGACCCTGATGTGGTCGTGCTGACCAAACTCTCGGCGGCCCGCCAAGCAACGGACCTGCTCGTCAGGCGGCGTCACACCTACCGAACGATCGTCTGGAGCTCGCAGTCCGCGAGCCAGTCGAAGATGTTGACCCACATTTGTTGGATCTCCGGAACTGCCGCCCATTCCGAATCGTACGTGATCCACTCGTCCCCAAAGAGGAAGGCTTTACCCGCGTCTCGCTGGGCGGCAACCCCGACCGGCTTTGGAGGATCGTTCAGAGTCATGAGCACCGCGTCTTCAGCCAGACTCGTCACTTCGCGCCCGCCAATGAAGGTGATACTCGTAAGACCCTCGGTGATGGGGTGTGGGGCAAATTGCGATACGGGACCCCAAACGACTTCTGTCGTGACAAAGCCGAGATCGAGCGGCATGAGCATCTCGTTTTGGACCGCGACGGCCTCAGAGTAGTCACCGTACCCGCTCAGCGCGATGAGACTGCCACCACCGCGCACCCAGCCACCGAGATCCTCGGGTGTAATGCCAAGCAGAGTTTCTGGCGCGAGCCAGTCGAGGAGAACCACGTCATACTGGGAGAGCTCTGCAGGAGTCAGGCTTTCGAGCTCCATCCCCGCAGCGAAGCGCCGCACGATCGGACCACGGTCGGAGATCCACTTCGCGAAGTTCGCCGCTGAGTTCGCGCCCGCGTCGCCGAGGATGGCCACGGTACAACTATCGCTCCCGCTTGCTGCCCCACCCATTGCGCCGGCGGGGGGCAAATCCAATTGAACGCTGCCGCCGGTCCCTGTGCCCCCACCCGAGGCCGACGTTCCCCCCGTGGATGCGACGTCCATGTCGTTAACCGTGCTCGTCGAACCAGGGCGCTCTCGCCCTGTGGGGGAGCCGCAGGCCACGGTTACGGTCGCGAAAATGGGCACCAATGTCCCCAATCGAAGTGGTAGGGAGTTCTTCATCATCTAGTGTGCCTTGCTGAATAGCGGCGGAGAGTGTGTACCTCACGGCGGGTGCTTGCGCTGGTCGAAACAAACAGGCGTAGAGACACTGAATTACCAGATCCAGTGACAGGGTTCAATTTCGCGCTTAATGGAATCAGGTCGAACTCAATCCCGGTTTACAGCCAGTATCGCTTGCGATGATCGAAGAAAACAAGAGCGGCACGTGCGGAGCAATCAACGCAAGTGGTTGCCGCTGTAGAGAAGAACCTGCTCGCCCGAAGGTGGCAACTGGAACCCATATGGCGGAGACCGCCGCTCTCAAACCACGGGCGTTCTCGTGCTCGCGGACACCTGCCGATCACCGTGGATCGTGATTTCGCCGGCTTGATCGATTTCCACCTCGAAGTGCGCGAGGGGGTCCGGCGCCGGGCCGCTCTTCACCTCACCGTTGGCGTCGAACCGAGCGCCATGGCATCCGCAAGCAAGACCCGAGATGTCGACCCTGCCTTGGACCGCCATGTTGCAACCTTCGTGGGTGCAGGTGAGCGTCATGGCATACAGGCCGTCAGCGTCCCGACCGATGGCAACCGGCCGAGTGCCCACGGGGCGCAGCGTGCCTTCCGGCAAGGCATCTACGTTGCCTGCTGACACGTCTCCAATGGGGTCCGGGTCGACACCGGCTTGACCCGAGCAGGCCACCGATGGTGCTGTGGCTGCCGCGCCCAGCACTACCAGAAAATTCCTACGTGCACAGATGCGAGTGCCTTGTCGCATAGCCAACGCCTCCTTGGTCTTCGAGTGACTAGTAGTGGATTGTGAGCCCGCTTCGCCGTTCAGAGTCGCGAGGGTGAGGGTCGTCGGACGCCTGCTCATTGCCTGACGCGGGGGGGCGAAACGCAGGGGAGCGTAGCAGTCACTCTGCAGCGGTGGCCACTTGTGTTGATTGCGCACTCCTCTTCCTTCGCAGCAAGGCAGCACGATTTGCGCAAGAAGCAGAGCTCCGTCGGGTGCACGAAATATTTTCGCCGTCCGAGACAAGACCTCCAAAGCACTGCTCCGGCAGCTTGAAGCGTCGCTCGAGACGCTCGTAGACGAGCACGAAGCCCCCCCGTTCCCAGAAGAGCACCTTGCAGCGATCTCGGCGCCGCCCGACGAACACGAAGAGATCTCCTTCGAAGATGCCGTGGTTCTGACGCGCGAGATCGCTCAGCCCCTGGAAGCCCTTGCGCATGTCGACGGGCTTCGTCCACAGAAACACGCGCACCTTCGATGGCAGCGTCAGCATCGCCGCGGCTCCCCCGCCAGCTGCGCCACGTATTTGTGCCGTCGGGGCAGATGGCGTTGAGGTTCGGGTCGTCGACTGCTGGGTGACGAGACCGTGCTCGGGTTGCCTCCGCTCTGGCAAACTCGCAGGCCCCCGAAATTGCTGGTACTGATCCGTCGCGTTCCACGTCTTTCAGTCGATGACGTTCTTACGCCCCCTCCAACCTTCCACCGTTTCTTGGACAACGGAAAAATCGAACACCGTGACTCGCGTTCAGAAGACCTCGTCCAAGTCCCGTCGGGCCAGTTATCGCTCCCTCATCTCGCTCCTCGTCCTTCCTCCTCTCGTTGCCTGCAGTTCCCCTTCGAACAGCAGCGGGGCGGTAAACGCGCCGTCCGACGGTGGCACGAGTGGCGGAGGCGGAACAGGCGGCCTGTCCGGCAGCGGGGGCAATCCCGGCAGCGGGGGCAATCCCGGCAGCGGGGGGAGCGCAACGATGGACGGGCCCCGGTGGGTTGGTCGTGTCGACGCCAGCGACCCGAGCGCCGTGAAGTTCGCTTGGCAGGGCGCGGGCTTCGTGGCGAACGTGGCCGGGCCCACGATCAGCGTGAGGCTCAGCACGGAAGGAACTTCGACCGTCTACTTCCAGCCGGTCATCGACGGCACGGCCGGCGAGCGCTTCAACGTCGACTCCGGCGCACCTGTCGACGTCACCCTCGCGTCTGGGCTCGCGGACACGGATCACCGGGTCGAGCTCTACCGGGAGACGGAGGGCGCCTACGGAGTGAGCACGTTCCTCGGGTTCACCGCGGGCACCCTCCAACCGACTCCCGTCTCGAACGGGCGACTCATCGAGGTGGTCGGGGACTCCATCAGCGCGGGGTACGGAAACCTCGGAAGCGAACCGCACCCCGCACCCGACTGGGTGGCGGATCCCGCGTGCCACTGGACGGCGGAGAATTCCAGCTGGTACGCCACCTATGCGGCCGTCGCCGGTCGCGCGCTCGACGCCGAGGTCAGCACGATCGCACGCTCCGGGTGGGGCATGTCTCGGGACCTTGGAGGCGGCGGCAACGTCCTGCCGAACGTCTACGAGAATTTTCTCGGCGTCGACGACCCGACACCGTGGAGCTTCGAACCCAAGGCCTCGGTGGTCGTGATCAATCTGGGCACGAACGACTGGGCCAACGGCGATCCGGGCACAGCCTACGAAACGGCCTACGTCGATTTCATCGCGACGATCCGTAGCCACTACCCCGACGCCTTCATCTTCTTGACCATCGGGTCGATGACGGGAGGCTCCCAGCTGACCGAGGTGAGGACGCATCTGGCCAACGTCGTCACTGCAGTGAGCGAGGCCACCGGCGATGACAAGCTCGTCACCTTCGATATGGGCACTCAGGACCTCGGCGCCGACGGCAGCGTGCCTTCGGGCTGCGACTGGCACCCGAGCGCGGCCGATCACGAGCGTATGGCCGGCATTCTGCAGGAGCAGTTGGAGTCGCACCTCGGGTGGTGAGGCGGACCCGAGCTGGTGGGGCCGCCGCTCAAACGGCCCCGCGCGTCGGCGACTCGGGCGCTGGAGGTTTGGGCGGTGGAGTTTTCGACGAATGTGGTTTCGGCGAAGGCGGTCCTGACGTCGTGCGTCCCGGAGCCCGGCGAGCTCGCAAAGCTCCCCGAGGCCTTGCAGCAAGATCCATAGCCTCGGTCGAGGGCCTATTGGGATCGCTCGATGCGATACACCTCGCCCCCCGCGAAGCTCACCACGTAGAGCTCCCCGTCGCGGCCCTGCCCGAAGGATGCCACACCCTGCAGGCGACGCTCTGGATCCAGGAGGGGCGTGAGCTCTTGATGATCACAGACGCGCTGCCCGTCCCAGGTGAAGGTCCGAATCCAGCTCTGCACGAAGTCCGCGTACAGATAACGCCCCCGAAGGGACGGAATCTTCTCGCCGCGATAGACGTATCCCCCGGTGACGGCTGCCGCCACGCCGCGGGGGTACTCGTGGATGGGCGGCACCATCGCTGGACTCGGCTTCGGAACGTTGGTCGTGCACCCTGGGCAGCGATGCTTGCCCTCGAAGGTCGGCCAACCGAAGTTCGTGCTCTGCGCGCCCCCGGGCAGGGCATCGATTTCTTCCCAGTCGTTTTGACCGACGTCCCCGATGAACAAGTCGCCCGTCGCCGCGTCGAAGCTAAAACGCCAGGGATTGCGCAGGCCGTAGTGCAGGATATGTCGATCGACGTCAGGACCCCTGAGGTTGCCCGCTGGGGGCTCATCCGGCTGCTCCACGTCGAAGCGGAGGATGGCCCCGAGGGGCGTCGAAAGATCCTGAGCATTGCCGAACTGGTCGTCCCGCCCGCCACCGTCACCGAGGGCCACATAGAGGAGGCCATCGGGACCAAAGGCAATCATGCCCCCGTTGTGGTTGGCGGCCGGCTGCTGTACGCGAAACAGCACTTGCTCGGAGCCTTCGTCGATGCGCGCCTCCTCCAAGCGGAACGAGGACAACGTGGTCCGCCCGGAGGGGTCGACGTAGTGTAGATAGACGCGTCGCTCATCGCCTCCGAAGCGCGGATGGAACGCCAGGCCGAGCAGACCCGTTTCGATGTCGGTCATGACCTCGAGGGAGAGGAGCGTTTCGGTGGGCTGCCCCGGACGCACCCGCTTCACGTCGCCGGTTTTCTCGAGCACGTAGAGCTCTTGGGCATTGTGAGGATGACTCGTCACATAGAGCGGCTGGTCGAGGCCCTCCGCCACCTGCACCAGCCGTAGATCCCGCACCTCGGAGCCGTCGCAGCTGCGCCGCCCGCGCTTCCGCGGTTCCTCCCCTCCAGCCGCCGCTGGAGCAGTACTGCCTGGCGGCCCCTCGGGCACGGCATCGGACAGAGGGGCCATCGGGGGATCTGCTCCCGGCACGCTCGTGGATCTCGTCGCTGGTGTCTCGCCGATCGACTCGCAGCGCCCGCAGCCTAGACTCACGCCGCACAGTGCTCCGCACATCAGTGCAGCGCCCAGGTCTTTCCTTGCTATCCGCACTTCGCTTCAAACGGCGCCGGATCCGAGCCGATGAAGCCCGCCCGATGCCTCA
The DNA here is from genome assembly GCA_050289625.1 of Polyangiaceae bacterium. Taxonomy (GTDB): domain Bacteria; phylum Myxococcota_A; class Polyangia; order Polyangiales; family Polyangiaceae; genus NIC37A-2. The sequence continues at coordinate 10,646 of JBNKGC010000030.1, forward strand.
AACGCTCATGGTGCCACCGCAGCACCACGTGCCGTCCGGAGGGCGACAGTGGCGATCCGGCGCACCTCGAGCAGCTCGCCGTCCTCGACGGCGCCGTCGACGAGGCACACACCAAGCCGCCCAGACGTTCACCCAGGTCACGCGCCGACGGCCCGCCGAGAGCCGCACAGGCAAGGCCGCGACCCCTGCGGCCGCGGCGCGAGGCAGGCCGCCCTCGGACGCCACGGCTCGAGGTCGACGCGGTTCTGAGCGGGAGTGCCGGTCTTCGAACCTCTTCTCCGCCGCGCTGACCGCTGGAGCCGCGAACCGCGCCGGACTGGCTTCGCTCCCGCGGACCGCTCCCTGCCCCTTCAGGGGGGCAGAACAACTCGCGGCAGTCCCCATCGCTGATGGAAGCGAACGTCTTCACGTCCGTGGGCTTGCAGCCGCGCCGGCTGCAGCCTCGATTCGCACGATCTCCACGCGATGACAGATCCGGGCGTTCAGGGTGCTCAGTACAGCCGAGCCCTCGAAGATCCCATTCCACTCCTTGAAGACGCGATTGGTAGTGAGCACGATGGCCGCCTCCTCTTCGCAGCGGCGTGACAGCTGTCTTTTTGAGTGGCTCGGCGCGTACTGTCCGGGGCGCCAAAATTTGGAACCGGTGCCAAATGAGCCGTTGCGCTGATGTCGCGCGTCGCTGCGTGAGCGCCTCGCGCGTGCAGCGGGGGCTGGTCGGGGGGACTCGGCGAAATCACATACAAGTACACGTCGCTCCCTTCGAGTCGTGAAAGAGGAAGCCCCTCGAACCGCGCTCACGAGGGCGCTCGAGTATTCGGCGCCCCGCACCTCCCGCGCCAAACGCAACTCGAAGGGGCGCACGTCGTCCCCCGCGAACCGGATCCTGTTTTCCTCACGAGGAATCACCGCTGCTCGCCTACGCGACGCACGCGAACGCGGCCAGTTCCACCGCCACGACTCAATGCAGAATAATCAGGGCGTCCAGCCAGTGGAAGTCATCGATGTTCCGCTCCGGGTCGCGTCGATAGCAGTCCTCAGACGTTCGACGGCCGGCACAAGAGCGTCTTCTTCGATGCCGGCAACACTCAGGCGTAGGTGCTTGCCGACGGGTTCCGCCGCAAACCACCAGTGACCTGGGTTGACGAGCACACCCACTCGTTGCGCCTGTGAGCAGAGGATATCCTCGTCGATACGTTCAGGCAGTCTGAGCCACAAGCTATATCCCCCTTGTGGTTCGACGAATTGGCACTCCGGAATCTTTTGGCGCAACAACCCGGCGGCAGTGCGCATGCGAGAAGAAAAAGTTTGCTGGAGGCGTCGTAGGTGCGCACCGTAACTGGAATGATTCACCAGCTCCAAGGCAATTTCCTGAAGCGGACGGGGCACGAAGAAATCGTCGACTAACAGGGCCGCGCGCAGTCGACTGAGCACCGGACCTCGCGCGCAAAGCGCCGCAACGCGAAGACTGGGTGCCACGGATTTCGTGAGGGAGCGCACATAAACCACCTGACCTTGATCCTGGCCAAACAGAGCAGGCGGCGCGTGACCGGAGAAGCTCAAGTCGCGCGCGTAGTCGTCTTCAAGGACGAATGCGTCGTATTTTTGAGCCAACGCAAGCACTTGCTCACGACGAGCCGGACTCAGACAGCTGCCTGTGGGGTTGGAAAAGTTTGGCTGCAAATACAATGCGTGCGAGCCGGTACGACGCAGAGCCTCCTCAAGATAGTCACTGCGGATCCCCTCGTCATCAACCGGGATCGGCACAGTATGAATACCGGCAGACCGGGCGATCACCAAAGGTCCAAGGTAGGTGGGCGACTCCAGCAGAAGCGTCCCACCTACTGGTACGATCGCTCGGATAGCAATGCCCAACGCCGCCTGTCCGCCATGAACGATGAGCACATTGTCAGGGGAAAGATCCGGAGCAACACGCTCAGCAAACCATTCTCTGAGCTCCGGTATCCCCCCTATAGGGGCCCGCTGCCAGGGTGACGCCCTACGAAAAGCACGCGTGGTGGCCCGCGACAACTCGCGCTCGGGCAGTACGGTGTTGTCCATGTAGCCGCTCGCAAAATTGAGAGCCCCTGGCGGGGCCGTCATGACTAGGTTGCCCATGCTAGCTGGCGGAGGCGCGCCCAGCGCCAGAGTCTGCCAATCGTAATTGTTAGCGGTGGCTGCGCTGCCGCGCCGACGTACGAAAGTCCCATGACCGGGGCGCGCGTCTACCCATCCTTGCTCGGATAGCGAGGCCAGCGCGCGGGTGACGGTGACCGGACTTGCGCCGAATTCTCGGCACAACTGACGCACCGAAGGCAAAGCCGTGCCAGGCTCACTCTGAGAACAGAGTTGCTTGAGGTGATCTAATATTCGGTCTTGCGCGCCCATCGCCTGGACAGCCCCCCAATATGCGTTATCTTATTTCGTGAAAGCTTTAGATAACGTTATCACCAGCGACAGAGGAGCGCTACTGCTCGCGCTGTTGGGAGTCCTTGGGTTCAGCGGTACTTTACCTGCTACGCGCCTCGCTTCGCCTCATTTGGGCGCGGTACAGGTAGGCCTCGGACGCGCACTTGTGGCTGGTCTATGTGGAGTGTTACTGCTCCTACTCCGCCCTTCGCCACGACCCCGAGGCAGCCAGTGGCTGCAGCTTTGCGCCGTCGCACTTGGGGTGGTTGTGGGCTTTCCTCTGCTCAGCGCCTGGGCCTTGACCCACACCAGCGCCGGGCGAGGGGCTGTGATTGTGGGGTTGACGCCCTTACTCACAGCGATAGTCGGCTCACTGCGCGACGGTGCGCGCCCCAGTCGACAGTTCTGGCTTGCCAGCGTCGTTGGCACGGGGATCGTCGTAGCTTATCTCGCCCTATCCTCCTCACCAAATCGCACGACGGAGCAGCAACCATACGGATACCTACCGGAGCTAGCACTGCTTGTCGCTTCTGCGTTAGCCGCGGTGGGGTACACCGAAGGCGCGCGACTAACGCAGTATCTTGGGGGACTACAGGTAATCAGCTGGGCCCTAGTGGTTGCCTTACCAGTGGTCGCGCCAATCGTAATCCTTTATGGACCTCCACCTGGCGATGCACCGTGGAGCGCCTGGTTCGGTTTTGGATATGTCTCCCTCGTCAGTATGTTTGTTGCCTTTTACTTCTGGTACAGCGGTCTAAGCCGGGCTGGCGTGGCCCGAGCAAGCCAGCTGCAGTTGTTGCAGCCTCTAATGACCGTTAGCTGGGCCGTGCTGCTGCTTGGCGAAAGTGCGAGCCTCGATTTGTTCGTGACGGCAGCTCTGGTTTTGGGCTCGGTCGTTGTGGCACTGCGCGCTCCGAGAGTCGCTCGAACAGCAAACAGTCAGGGGCAGACCGTCTAAGAGCAGGACCGCCGCTCTCTTGAAGTGTAGCCCCCGTTTGCCGACTTCGGCGGTCGGTGAAAGCGCTCTGCGATGGTGATGCTCGTCATCGTTTCCTTTTCACCTTGTGTCCCCCCGCATGCTACCGCTTCGAGCCCGACTCGCCTCCCGCGCGGGGGCGATCCGGTTGCGCCGGTACTGGGAAAGCGACTCCTCCACCTTGGCTAGTACTCCGCTGAGTGTTTCGGGGCACTCTAACGAGACACGGGTTCACCGGTGGGTCGGGTGAGACAGAGCCGACGCTAGCGGTGCGCACGTGAGACAGCGGAGCGCACGCATTGCGCCTATTGGGAAAACGCGGAACTGGCTGCTCGAGCGTCAGGGCTACGCCCCGAAGCCGCAACGAAAGGCAACCCACCTCTCGCATCGGAAGCTGGACAGTTGGCACGCTTAGTGCTGCGCGCAGCCACTGAAAGCTCCAGCAACGAGGCCTTAATGCGGCGTTCCTACCTCCTCTTGTCATCCATTGTCGCCCTGCCCTTTACCTCCGCTTGCAAGAAAGAAGCGCCACCAGATCCGAGTGCAGGAGCCTCACCCTCCGCCGTCGTGGTCGTGTCTCCCACCGAACCGGCAGGGAACTCCGGGGCCGATGCCGACGAGTACTTCGCGACGAAGTGCAGGGTCTGCCACGGCGAAGGAGGAAAGGGTGACGGTCCCGGTGCGGCGGCCCTCGACCCGAAACCGCGCGATTTCACGGACGCTGCTTGGCAAGGCGCCGTCACTGACGACCACATCAGGAAGGTGATCCTGTCGGGCGGCGCCGCCATCGGCAAGAGCCCGATCATGCCAGGGAACCCGGATCTGAAGAACAAGCCCGAAGTCGTCGACGCTCTGGTCAAGAAGGTTCGAACCTTCCAATGATTCCTCCCGTCGCACGTCCCCTGGGACATGCGACAGATCGTGAAACCCCGATCGTCTCGGGTCGTTTCGAAGAAGCCTTACGGGCCTCCACTCCACCAAAACACAATGCAAGCCACCACCCGCATCAAGAACCGCTGGCTCATCGCAGCATCTGCTGTCGGCGTACACGTATCCATAGGAGCGGTCTACGCCTACAGCGTATTCAAAAAGGCCTCTTCTCAAGGCGCTGGGCTTGCCTGGTTCGGCCAAGGTGATCCTGAATCACTGGACGAATGGCGGGAGGCCGGCTGAGGCTGGCCAGATGGCAGCGAGACCAACGGAAATGCACAGATTGGTGGAGCTGGTGCGTCACCTCCCCGTCGGAAGGGTCCGACAGCAGGCCCGAACCCCCGCGCTTCGCCCGTTCGAGGTCCGGCAGATGGGCATCGATGTCGGGGAACTCGTCATCGATCGGGCCGAATTCGGCTCATGTCACAGGTGGCCTATGCGTGCCCTCGCACCCGCCGCAATCTCGATCATCTCCTGGGTACTGGCCTCGCGTCGTGTGGTCATGAGGTGGCGGCGCAGCCGCCGGGTGCGCTCGTCGAGCCAGCTCTCGGCGGCTTCGGTGGCTGTCAACCGTGCGCCGTGTTCCGATGCCAGAGCGTCGAGCAGGAGATCGTAGATGGTGACGTAGAGGAACTCGCGAACTACGGCTGCAACGAAATGATCTTCCCCCACGTAGCGAGCACGCCGCTGGTGCTGGACCGCGCTCGGCTCGATCGGGAGCAGACGAACGAATCTTGGCGACACGTTCCCGACGCCGCCGAAACGACTCGAGACGATGTCGAAGCTCGACAAGCTGTCTTTCGCAAAGGTCGTAAGCACGTCTTCGGCGAGCGAAAGGAGTAAGGCCGGGATGCCTTGCACGCTCGTCGGTCCGTCGTAGGTTTTGATGACAGCCACGTCGCGGCGTCCCAGCAGGGTCGCGGCCCGATGACCGACGCACGAGGTCGGCCCCTCGCCGAGTTCCGCGCGTCTCTTCGCCGCAGCATCGATCATCTGCTCGTTGTAGCCGCCACAGAGCCCAAGCTCCGCGCCGATAACGAGCAGTCCACTTGCTCCGTCGCCGGCCGGCAGGCTTGCGCCTGCCCAGCTGAGGATGCGCTCGACCCCATGGCGATAGGTGCGGGCCGGCTCCACCGCCTTGCGCGCTTCCCGGAAATGGTGCGCCGAAAGGCTCTTCATCGCGCCAACCGCCTCCCGAAGCGCACCGAGAGACCGAAGTCTTCTTCTGAGCTCGACCTCGCGCTTCATCCCCGCTCCTCCAGGAGTGCTTGGACGAGCGCCCGCATGCGGATTTTGTCTTGGTCTCCAGGCATTTCCGCGGCCGAGTCGAGCCTCGCTGCGAGTTCTGGCATCTCGGCGTTCAATCGGTCCGCGGCCAACCAAACGACCGCCCGCGCATCGCCGGGTGCCAGCGTGTCGACCCAGCCCTCGGTTACGGCCGTGAGCGCTAGGACCTGGTCGGCGACAGCTCGCACCTGGAACCGCGGCTGGCGCAGAATCTCGCGCATGATGCGCCCGCGCTCGACCGCCTGGCGTGTGGCGGGATCGACGTCGAGGCCCACGCGGGTCAGAGACTCGAGCGCCTCGAACCGAGACATCACAATTCGGAGATTGCGCGCCGCCGCTCTGAGCGAAGGACGCTGGGCCGCGCCGCCTACCCTCGAGACGCTCTTGCCGATGTCCACCGCGGGGCGCTGGTTGCGCTCGAAGAGCGCCGTGTCGAGGTACACCTGGCCATCGGTGATCGAAATCAGATTGGTGGGGATGTACGCCGAGATGTCGCTGTCGGTCGTCTCGACGATGGGAAAGGCCGTGATGGAGCCGCCGTGTGCCGGAGGCGCGAGGGCCGTTGCCCGCTCGAGGAGCTGCGCATGGATGTAGAAGATGTCACCGGGGAAGGCTTCCCTTCCCGGAGGCCTTCCGAGGAGCAGGGCGAGCTCGCGATAGGCGTCGGCGTGCTTGGTGAGGTCATCGTAAATGACGAGGGCATCCTGGCCGAGGTCCCGAAGGTACTCGGCAATCGTCGTACCCGCGTAGGGGGCCAGGTACTGCAGGCCCGGTGGATCGCCGGCGTCGGAGGCAACGATCACCGTGTTCGCGAGCGCGCCCGTCTTTTCCAGAGCCTCGCGAACGTTCAACACACGGGAAATCGGTTGACCCACCATGACGTAGACGCACGCGACGTCGCCCGGCCGCTGCGCGCATGCGATGTCCAACGCCAGCGCCGTCTTGCCGACGTTGCGATCACCAACGATGAGCTGTCTCTGGCCGCGTCCAATCGGGATCGCACTATCTATGACCATCACGCCAGTGAGGAGCGGACGCTCAACCGGCGCTCGCTCGGTGAGCGTGGGCGCTCTGCGGAAGATCGGGCATCTCTTCCCCTTGGGCACGGGACGCTCGTCCAATGGCTTTCCCAGTGGATCGATGACGCGACCAAGAAGCTCGTGGCTCGTGGGCAGCGCGGGAAGGGTTCTCGTGGGCTCGGTTCCTTCGCCTGCGACAACGCGATCCGCGTCGCCAAGAAGGACGACCCCCGTGTAGCCAGGGGCGAGTTCGTAAGCCATCCCCACAGCGCCCGAGTCGAACGAAACGAGCTCTTCGGAGCCGATGTCACGAAGCCCGACGACTTTTGCTACACCGTCGCCGACTTCGATGACAGCTCCGCGGGGTTTGAGCGCACTGCGCAGATCGATCTCGAACCCTCTGGCAAAGCGCTGTTGAAGCGTTGTGTCACCCATGGTCCGATCGCTCCCCGGACTCCCTGCGTACATCGCGGACAGCCCGGCTTGCATGCCTAGCAAAGGAGAGCGCCGTCGCGTCGACCTGTCCGGCGGGCGTCGTTACGCGCACTCCGGCTCCGAGCTCGCGCACGACGCGCTCGCTGAACTGACTTCCGAGCGCTGTCTCGAGGAGCTTCTTTGCCTCGTCATCCAGCGCACGAGCGCTCTCGACCTGCGCGGACTTGCGCGCTGCGGCAGGAATGCCCTCGAGCTCGTGGCACGCCGCCCGGACCAGTGCGATGTCGATCGAGGGTCCCGGCAGCGTCTCGAGAAGCTTACGGACAGCGTCGGCCGCGAGGCCACCGACTAGCGAGGCGAGCTCCGCTGCCTCAGCGCTTCGGCTGGCTTCGAGCTCCTGCTCGAACGCTCGGCGTTCGGCGCGCTGCTTCTTCCTCGCTTCCTCGCGAAGCTGCGTGGCCTCGCTCTCGGCCCTGCCTAGGATCTCCCGGCGGCGCCTTTCGGCTTCCTGCTCGGCCGTCTGCCTCGCACGGCGGGCCTCCTGGGCGAGAGCCTCTGCCTCAGCGCGCAGTCGCTTGCTTTGTTGGTCTTCCTCTTCGTGTCGTTTGCGCTCGACGTCGAGGACACGGCGCACGGGCTTGAAAAGGACCCAGCCGAGCACTGCCGCGAGCAAGAGAAAGTTCGCGGCCTCGAACAGAAAGTTGGCGAGCGTGGGGGCCAAGGTGCCTAGCCTCCAGACACGAACGGATTCGCGAAGAGCAGGACCAGTGCGATGACCAGGCAGAAGATCGCGGTCGACTCCACCATGGCCAGCGCCACGAACTGATTGCGCGTGATGGCGCCGGACTCGTCAGGTTGGCGCGCCAGTGCGTCCATGCCGGCCGCGCCGATGCGGCTTTCGCCGTATGCAGCACCGAGGGCGCCAATCGCCATCGTGAGCCCCGCCATGATGATGGATCCGAGCGCGAGGACCGTGTGCTCTGTCATGATTGTTCTCCTTTCGGCTCTCCTTCTCCGACCCGGATCGCCGCGCCCACGTAAACGCTCGTCAAAATCGTAAAGATGTATGCCTGCAGAAAGCCGATGAGCAGATCGAGCGCCATCAGCGGTACCGGCACGATGAGGCCCGCGAGCGCCACGACCAAAACCACGACCAGATGACCGCTCATCATGTTGCCAAAGAGGCGAAGTGCGAGAGCCAGCGTGCGCGACAGCTCGCTGATGACATGCAGCGGGAAGAGCAGCGGATTGGGCCAAACGTAGTGCTTGAGGTAGCCGAGGAGGCCGCGTGCGCGAACGCCGACCACAGGAACTGCCAGAAACACCAGCACGGCGAGGGCGCTCGTTGCCGCCTGGTTGGCCGTAGGCGCTGCTACACTCGGAAGCTGGCCCAGCACCGCCGCACCACTAATGAAAAGGAAGAGGCTGCCGGCGAAGATCTCGAGCCCCGGCGAAGCACGCCCGGCCGCTTCGGTCACGAGCTCGTGAAGAAATCCGTACGTCAAACGGCCCGCTGCGGCCAGGCGTCCTTCGGGACGCCGCAGGACGGCTCGAGCGAGAAGGCCAAAGACGATGATCAGAAGCAGGCTCGTTGCGAAGCTCGTCACCATCGTTGGGGTGATGGGAACGGGCCCCAACCACACCAGCACACGCTCCCTGAAGATCTCCGGATTCAACGGGGCCTCCGATAAGCCACGACAGCGGCGACGAGGAAACCGACCACCCAGCCCAGCGCACCGGGCAACAGATGACCGGCATGCGTCGCGAGCACGAGAACCGCCGCGACGACTAGGAGACGAAGCAGAAACGACAGTGGATTCGGTCCCTTTCGTGCCCGTTGCGCGAGAAGCCACGCTTCAGCAGCGCCGGCTGCCACGCCTGAAAGCCCGAAGAGCACCGTGATCATGGCCCACCTCCCCGCAGCGTACGGTACGCGATGAAGCAACCGAGGGCGGTCCCGATCGTAACGAGCATCAACGTTAAGCGAATGCCGGTTCCCAACCGCCCGTCGAGGTAGCTGCCGAATAGCGCTCCGCCCGTGGCAAACAGCACGATGGGCCAGCCGACGCTTCCGATGAGCGCGAGAGATCGCCAGAATCGACCCTCGGGTTCCCGCCGCCTCCACCGGTCGATGTCGCGCCTCGTGCGATCGCGCGTATCCGGGCGTCGGACATGTTGGTCCCGATCAGGCATGACCTCCGGTCTTCCGTGAAACCGGCGGGCGGTGGCGAAGCTCCTCCACGATCCGCTCCTCGAGTTCGCCGAGCCGCCGACGTGCAGCGATCTCGCCGTCTGGAGTCGCGAGCGCCTGGTCCAGTACCGCGATGACCTCATCGGCGTCTTCTCCTGCGACTGCGAACGGCGTGTAGAGGATGGCCCGCTCGCGGTCACCATCGAGAAGCCCTCCTGCCGTCGCCACAAAGCGCACGACATCCTTCGTTCTGAGGAGGAGCAAGCCGGGCTCGATTGCCAAGAGGACGGGTTCCTGGCGCGGGCGAAGGCCGACCTGGCCCGTCTCGGTCGGAACGCGTGCGCCCTGCACACGCTCATCGAGCACGACCTCGCGAGGAGTACGAATGATGAGACGGAGGCGCTCAATCATGGTGCACCTCCGCCAGAGAACCAATCATGAACAGCTTGTCCTCGGGCAGCGCATCGTGCCGACCCTCGACGATGGCGGCGACCCCGTCGACCGTCTCGGTCATCGGAACGCGCCGTCCTGTGATGCCAGTGAAGCTCTCGGTCACGAAGAAGGGTTGCGTCAGGAAATTGCGGAGCCTTCGGGCACGACCGACCAGTGCTCGATCCTCAGGCGACAGCTCATCGATGCCGAGCATCGAGATGATGTCTCGGAGCTCCCCGAAGCGCGCGAGCAGGCGCCGGGCCTCCTCGGCGACCTCGTAGTGCCGCTGTCCAACCACCGTCGCATCAAGCGCCTTGGAAGACGAGGTCAAGGGATCAACCGCGGGGTAGTACCCCTCGGCTGCGACGTCACGCGATAGGACGAGCGCGCTGTCGATGTGCCAGAAGGCGTGGGTAACCGCGGGATCGCCATAGTCGTCTGCGGGCACGTAAACCGCTTGGACGGCGATCATGTCGCCCCGGTATGTGGCGGTGATGCGCTCTTCGATGGCTGCAAGGTCGGCCGCGAGCGTCGGCTGATACCCAACGCGCGATGGCAACCGGCCGAGAAGTCCACTCACCTCCATGCCGGCCTGGACGTGGCGATAGAGATTGTCGACGACAAACATCACGTCCAGCCCAAGGTCGTCCCGGAAGTGCTCAGCGATGGAGAGGGCTGCCTCGCCGACCATGAATCGCGCACCCGGCGTTTCCTTCATCTGCCCAAAAACGAGCGCGGTTCGCTCGAGCACGCCCCGCCTTTGCATCTCGTTCCAAAGCTCGAGCCCTTCCCGGGAGCGTTCGCCGATGCCGGCAAACACGGCCACGCCTTCGAACTCGGCAACCGCATTGTGGATGAACTCGGTGAGCACGATGGTCTTACCGACCCCGGCACCGCCAAAGACCGCGGCGCGCCCGCCGCGGAGGAACGGACAGAACAGATCGATGACCTTGATGCCCGTCTCGTACACCTCCGACCAGGGCTGGCGCTCTCCCGGGGGCGGCGGGGGTCGGCGCAAAGGCCGGCGTGCTTCTTCCACGATCGGTGGACCACCATCAAGCGGGTTACCGAGCAGGTCGACGACTCTCCCGAGCAAGCCCCTTCCCACAGGGACGGACAGCGGCTGGCCATCGCTCCGGACGAGCGCATCGCGTTTGAGCCCCTGCGTCGAGTCGAGGGCAATGGCGCGCACCCGGGCAGCGCCAACGTGCGCCTGGATAACAGCAGGCACCCAGGTTTGCTCGGAGAGCCGGCATTCGAGAGCGGTAGCGATCGGGGGAACCGCGCCTTCCATGTCGACCTCGATGACCGTGCCTCGCACCGAAGCGACGCGTCCAGTGGCCTGCGTCATGGCTCCCCCGCTAGCTCGATGCAGTGGTATCACGGCTGTGCTTCTCCGATCGCATGACCTACGTCCGCATGGGTATGCACAGAAGCAGCAATGCCAATGCCGAACTTTGTGCGTGATCAGGCCGCCAAGCAAGCTCCGGGGATATTCTAGAGTCGCTCGGCGTGCTTCTGTGGTCGCTTGGGCCTGAGCAGAGCTCCGATGAGCTGTTCGGCGCTAGGATGGCCCCTTTCTTCTGCTTGACGCACACGATCTTCGTGGCTGAGCGCGGGCTCGAACATTTCGAGCTCTTGCTCCGTCCGTACGGCATTGCGCGGCGGCGCTTCGAGTTTCGCGCCGTTCCCGCGGAACGAGCGGTGCTGGCTGCCGTGCACGGGCCGCGACGACTACGGGACGCTCGCGATCTCGAGCATCACGACGCTGTGACTTGGCACACTCACAGCCGTGTAAGAGCCGTCGAACGAGCCGCGATCTTGCCGGGCCCACAGATCGCGTACCGTGGCAGCGCTTGCGGGTAGGCCGATGTCGCTCCATTGAACGGTGATGTCGGCGCTCCCGCCACTGCGATTGAAGAGCGCCACTGCCCGCTTGTTCGTGCCCGTCAATTCCTTGGACCACACCTCGAGGTCCCGGCCAGGTGTAGCCACCACACTCCCCTGTTGGCCCAGGGGATCCTGGTTCACGGCGATGACCTCGGGGTTCGTCAGAGTCTCCAACGTCGTCGCGCTCATCCTCGTCAAGTCGTTACCAGTGATGAGCGGCGCGGCCATGATGGCCCACATGCTGAAGTGAGCTCTGCCCTCGGTGTCGTTGAGACCGTTGCCGACCTCCAACATGTCGGGATCGTTCCAGTGACCCGGTCCTGCTCCGATGTATTCTTCCTTGTTCGCGTCGATCAGGCGAATCACCGAAGACCAGTTGGCCGAGATGTCGAACTCGATGCGCCACATGTTTGCAATGCTCGGAAGATCGAGCGAGCAATGTTGTGGCGTGCAGTAGGGGCCTTGGTCGCCTGGATTGATGCTGTAGAAGATCGGGCGCCCCGTCGCTTGCAGGGCGTCGCGCATGACCGAGAAGGCGCTGAGTTGTCCTTGGCACTTGTCGTATTTGAGGTAGTCGATGCCCCAATCGGCAAACGTTTGTGCGTCGACGGTCTCGTGACCGAGGCTGCCCACGCCTCCCGCGTACCCCCCATAGATCCCCGCGCACGTCTTGGTGTTGGGGGTTTCGTAGATGCCGATCTTCAGGCCCAAACCGTGAACGTAGTCGGCCAGGGCCGCAATTCCGGAAGGAAACTTGTTGGGGGCCGTGTTCGCCTTCAGCTTTCCGTCTTCGTCACGACCATCCATCCAACAATCGTCGATGTTGATGTACTCGTAGCCTGCATCCTTCATCCCGGTCGAAACCATGGCGTCTGCCATGCTCTTGACCACGGCTTCGCTCACGTTGCACCCGTAGGCGTTCCACGAATTCCATCCCATAGGCGGGGTTGCGCCGACGATACTCGGGCCTCCGCCCGTCGCGTCACCGCCCGTACCCTCCCCCACGGCGTCTCCCCCCATTCCCCCTAGCGTAACGCCGTCCGTGCCTCCCCCGCTGTTGGCTGCGGTGCCCCCCGTTCCCCCTCCGCCCGTCGTCGTTCCCTCGAACGAGTCATTTCCGCCGGTGGAGCTTTCCCCGTTATCGTCATTCGGGCTCCCTTGCCCGCCTTCCGGGCCGTCACTGCTACAGCTACTCAGCGTGACGAACCAAGTGAGAGACAGGCATGCAAACGAGCGGGACATTCGTCGCCAAAGGTGGTCGACGGGTTCGAATCGGCACAACATCGTCGGTGATGTTGGCGCCGGACCGGGGAGCGCGACGAGGGGAGCGATTTTGCCGTGCCCGGTTGGAATGAGAAAGCCTGAATGGAAACTCGAAAATCGGGGAACCCCCAGCCGTCGTCGCGAGCCTGCGCGAGTCCCACTAGCCCCCCGAGACGCTCAACCAGGGAAAGGCCACCGCCGGTCCTCACTCGGAGGGGGTCGGCCGAGCCGTTAGTGGGTGTCGAACCAATCGAGATTCCAGCGATCAATCCAGTCGAGGGTGATCCGATGGATCGGGGTGGCGCCGTCGGGCCAAGCCGCCCGGCAGCAGCGCGTGATTTCACAGCTTTATTCCAGCATTTGACCCTTTCAATCCTTCTGGTCATATGGTTCTCATGAACAATCGAGGTTCCCGAATGCGGGTGGGCTGGACCGTGGGAAAGCTGGCCGCGAGGCGACTGCTCAAGGCGAAAGTGGGGGATCGAGACATCGCCCTAGGGGACGCCCTCACCGAGCAGCTCGATCAGATGAAGGGGCTCTCGATGAAGCTCGGTCAAATCGTCTCGTACATGGATGTTCCCCTCCCCGACGTCGTTCAGCAGCGCATGGCGCGTCTGCAGATGGGCGTCCGCGGCATGTCCGAAGAAGAAACCCGCGCGGCCCTACGCGACGCTCTCGGTGAGGGATTCGAGGAGCGTTTCGAAGCCTTCGACATCGTCCCCTTTGCCGCCGCTTCGATTGGTCAGGTCCACCGCGCTCGGTTCCAAGGTCAGGATATCGCCCTCAAGCTCCAGTATCCCCAGGTCGCGCGAGGGTTCGAGGACGATTTGAACTCGGTGGGGCGATTCGCTTCCTTGGCGTCGCTGGCGAGCGCCGTCGATGGAAAGGCGATCGTTCGAGAGTTGGCGGAGCGCCTAGACGAAGAGTGCGACTACGAGAAGGAAGCTCGGTCCCAGTCAGCCTTTCGACAAGCATTCCAGAGCGACAGGGAGATCCTCGTGGCGGAGGTCATCGAGCCGCTGACCACGCGGGCGACCTTGGGGACCGTCTGGGCCGAGGGACACACGTACCAGGAGGCAGCCAAATGGCCCCAGGAGGTGCGGACGCGCCTGGCTCATGCCCTCCTGCGGTTCAACTACGGGAGCCTACTGGCACGCTGCGCCATTCAGGCCGATCCCCACCCAGGGAACTTCAAGTTCACGCCCGAAGGAAGGGTCGTCTGCCTCGATTTTGGTTGCGTGCGCTGCTTCGACGTCGCGTTCATCGAGCAACTGCGGGAGATGATTGCAGCGCTCGACAGCCGGGATCACCCGCGGTTTCGGGAGTCGATCATCGCGCTAGGGATGGCCCCCCGCCCCGATAAGTTCGACTTCGAGCACTACTTTTCGATGATGGAACATCTGCACACGCCCCTCTTGGCCGACTCGTTCCACTTTGACGCCGACTTCGTCAAAGCCGGCCTCGCCTTCAACGGTCCTTCGAACCCGAACGCGCGCACCATGAACATGCCTCCCGCGTACATCTGGGTCGCTCGCCTGCAATGGGGGCTCTGGTCACTTCTGGCGCGCCTCGATGTACGCATCGAGGCCCGAGAGCTGTTCCAAGAGATCATTCGAGCACCCCTCGAGCCGCTCTTGGCACACGACCCTTGGCTCAGCTCCGCAGCACAGTAAGAAGGAGGACTATGCCCCGCGCGCACACAGAAGAAGAAATCGCCCGCATCCGCGGAGCTCTGCTCGACGCGGGTCGCACCCGCTTCTCCCGCCAGGGCCTGTCGCGCACGACGATCTCCGAGCTGAGCCAGGACGCCAACATCGGCAAAGGAAGCTTTTACAAATACTTCGAGTCCAAGGAGGAGCTGTTCCTCGCCGTCTCCCGCCTCGAGGAGGCACGCTATCGTCAGGATCTGCTCGACGACCTCGCGGGGAGCTCACCGCGTGATCTGGTGCAGGGCCTCCTCGAGGCCCCGAGTCGTCGCCTCCGAGAGCACCCCTTCTTGCGTCAGTTGGTCGACCCAGAAACGATTGGCGAGTTGATGCTGCGCCTCGGTCCCGAAAGGACGAAGGAGGAGCAGGAGACCGACCGCGCTTTTTTCGTCGACCTCGCAGAGCGGTGGAAGAAAATGGGAATCCTCGCGCGCGACGTCTCGCCGGATGACGTCTTCTCGGGGTTGTCCGGACTGTTCCTCATCGAACTTTCGCGGGATCTGATGAAGGAAGCGGACATCGAACGCGCCCTTGCGACCATTCGAGAGGCGCTGCTCGAGCGTTGGGTTCGGGCGTAGTCGAGGTCCGCCAGAGGGGACGCAGCAGACTCGAAACCCAAGGGAAATGTGCCCCGGACAAGAGTCGGGGAAACGCCGGTCGTCGCGTTACCACTCGCCGCGCCAGGAGATCATGGTGATCACGGCGAGTTCGCGGGAGCGGCCGATGAGGTCCTTGTAGACGAGCACGGAGCGCATCACTCGGTAGTAGCCAAGTTTGTTGAGCTCCTTCCCCGGCTCGACCCAGCGGGTCAACGATGGCGTCGAAAAGCAGGCTCGCATTTCTTCGCAACCGGGGGGACCTGACGCTTGTTTTTTGGTCTGTCTGCGGAAGGGGCTGGCCATGGTCATCGAAGAGCCCTGCTGCGTTGACGCAACATTCTGGACTCGATGAGGATCCGGTCGGCTAGCTGTCCGAGTCGACGCGGCCCGAGACGGTCGATGCTGCTTGAGAAAGGAGAGTTGAGCCGAGTCGACGGAAGGTCGCGAACGACTTTCTGCCTCGATGCCGTAGCGAGCAATAGGGGTCACATGTTAAGTAGCGCACGATGGCCTACAATGCCGCACACGAGCATCGACGCGGCAATCGGCATGCTCGTCGCGCCTACGGGTGCGGGTCGCTCGACCGGGCACCAGAGGGGAGCTCACCGGATACAGCGCTACGACGGCGCCTCGCTCGGGCCCCCCACCCCACGCGCCGGGTCATCGCAAGAGGATGCGCCGGAGCGCGCCAGACCATGACACACGACACGAATTCATCCTTGCTCCGCACCAGTGGGCTCCTTTCCCAATGGGCGCTGCGCTCACAGGCACTTTTCCTTTCGGTCGTTGGCGTTTCGTTAGCGGCCTGTTCCGGGGTCGATGAACCCAATCGGCCGGCTGAGACCGTCCGCGAGGTGATGCAGCCGCTCCAGGTGACCGACCCGACGGTGGCTCTGCCCATCCTGTTGCCTGAATCAACCGATCCGGCGTTCGAAGGACTCGACCCGCCCGACGATGCTCCGACCCGGGGCATGTGGTCCCCGGTTTTCGACTGGCCTCTCAATGGTCTGCACTCGGTGCTCTTGCCGAACGGTCGTGTGCTCACCTATGGCACTCCCTCGGGGAACCCCGCCACGCAGGATGGGCGAACGTTCGACGTCTGGAACCCGTCGCAAGGGTTTGGAGCGACCGGTCACCACACGGACTTCGACGCGCAGCGTGTCAATAGCTTCTGCAGCAGCGCCGCTTTTACAGCGGAGGGCTCCCTGTTGATTTCGGGGGGCAACTCCCCGCTCGACAGTAGTTTCTTCTCTCCCGAGACTTCCAACGTCGAGACATCGACATTCAAGCTTGCCAGTGAACGTTGGTACGGGAGCATGATCACCCTGCCGGATGGCCGCTTCATCATGCTGGGCGGCTCCGGTCCGTACGAAGCTCTTCGCGCCTACAAAGATCCGGCTCAAGCAATCAATGCCGGGTCGGTGTCGATGACGCCCGAGATCTACGAACCCGGCACGGGATTCCGCAGTCTATTTGGTGCGTACAGTCGCGAAGCCTTTGGACCGGACCACCATCGCTACTGGTACCCCCGCGCCTGGGTCGCTCCGAGCGGCAAAGTGTTCGGCATCTCCTCAGAGAAGATGTGGACCCTCGACTACTCCGGGGATGGGTCCGTCCAAGTCGAGGGCGATTTCAAAACGGGAGCTGATCCCGAAACCCGCCCCAACATCGGACCCACCAGCACGGCCGTGATGTTCGCCCCAGGGCGCATCCTGCAGGTGGGTGGCAACGGCTACCACGACGGCCACGCTACGCCGAGCAGCAACCTGGCGACCATCATCGATATCAACGGCGCGGGACCGGAGGTGACCGAAACGAACCCCATGCATTTCGCTCGTCAGTGGGCGAACGCCACGGTGCTTCCCGACGGCAGGGTGGTCGTCACTGGGGGCACCCGCTACGCAAACAATGGCGGAGACGACGCCGTCTACCCTGCCGAGTTGTGGGATCCAGAAGATGGCACTTGGACCGTCGGAGCATCGGCTGCCGTAATCCGCGTCTACCACTCCGCGGCCATCTTGATGCCGAACGGCACGGTGCTTTCCACCGGCGGTGGGGCTCCCGGACCGGTGAACAACTTGAGCGCGGAAGTCTACTACCCGCCCTATCTCTTCCGTCCCACGACATCGGGCGGTGCCGAGCTGGCCCCCCGCCCAAGAGCAGTCGCCGTAAGCACAGTTTCCCCCGACTACGGCGAGGTGCTGAACATCGATCTTGCCGGAAGTGCCACCATCGAAGAAGCCGTGCTGATCGCAACGAGCAGCGCGACTCACTCGTTCAACACGTCGCAACGACGCCTGGAGCTCCCCTTTTTGCAGGAGGGAGGTCGTGTGGCCGTGCGAATGCCAGCAAGCGGCACTGAAGCTCCGCCTGGCTTCTATGGGCTGCTCTTCAGGGACGCGGACGGCGTGCCTTCCTCTGCCATCATCATCTCGCTCGGTGAATCCATGGCGGCGCCTCCCCTTGCAGTGACCTTGCCGAACGGCTCCGAGATCTCCTTGCTGAGTGTGAACAATCCCGATCACGCGATCGGCGCGGATGAGGACGGGCTCGGGGTACTGGAATTTCTGGGAGACGCTCCGACCGAGGCGGATCTGCTGAGCGCTCGCTTCATCCCTCGGGATGGTCTCGGTGACTCGAACTGCGTCTCGTTCGAGGCGGTCGCCTCACCAGGAAAGTGGTTGCGCCAAGCGGACTTTCGCCTTCGCCTGGGCACCGACGACGGCTCGGACGAATTCGAATCCGACGCGACCTTCTGCCCGGAGCAAGGGCTGTCCGGATCGGGAATCACTTTTCGTTCGAAGAGCTTTCCCGATCGGGTGATCCGTCACAGAGATCTCGAACTCTGGCTCGATCCCGTCAGTACGGAGCAGGATTTCGAGGCGGATGCGAGCTTCGTCCTGCGAAGTTCGCCATTGCCTGAGATCCCGTCCGTCGATGCACCGATTGCTGCGGTGGGCGCGGAGGTGACCTACTCCCCCCTTCCCATCCCAGGCGCGATGTACTCATGGGACTTCGGCGATGGAACGGAGAAGACAACGGAATCCGCCTCGCCGAACGCAAGTCACGTCTTTGCAACCCCCGGTCTCTACCTCGTCACGCTCACGGTTCGCCTGGCGGACGGCCGTCGCGTCACGAAAACCTTCATCCAGGCAGTCAATGACCCTCCCCCATCTGGAACCTCTCGCTCTTCGTCCTTGATGGCGATCTCGAGCGGGCCCGATGGCGACCGCCTGTGGGTGGTCAACCCTGACAATGATTCCACCACGGTGTTTGCACTCGACTCCCTGACCCAGATCGCAGAGGTTCCGGTAGGGGGCGCTCCTCGAAGCATCGCGATTTCTGGGGACGGCGATGCTTGGATCACCTCCCGAGACGAGGGGGCCATCTCCATCATCGATGCACACGACCTCAGCGTTCGCGCGACGGTACCACTCCCGTCCGCCTCCCGCCCCTACGGCTTGGTCTTCTCGACCGATTTCGAGGCCGCCTACGTCACCTTGGACGGACTCGGGAAGATCGCCCAACTCAAAGCGAAAACCGGCGAGCTGCTCGAGACCGCGGACGTCGGGAGCACCCCGCGCGGTCTTGCTCTCACGGGCGATGGGAGTCGCTTGCTGGTGTCTCGATTCATCAGTCCGCCCGTACCGGGAGAAAGCACCGCGACTCCGCTCACCGACCTCGCAAAGGCAGAGCTACGGGTCATCGATGTTCCTTCGATGAACGCGCTTCGTGTGGTGACCCTCGGTCACAACGACGAGCCGGATGGGTCGGTTCAGGGGCGAGGCGTCCCGAATTACGTCGGAGCTCCCGTGGTGTCTCCGGACGGGCTCACCGCCTGGATCCCGTCCAAGCAAGACAATGTGGCCCGAGGCTCGCTCAGGGATGGCCAACCGTTGAATTTTCAAAACACCGTGCGCGCGGTGACTTCACGGGTCGATCTCCTTTCCGAAAGCGAGGCACCCGGCAGCCGTATCGACCTCGACAACGCGGGTCTCGCTTCGGCAGCTGCCATGCACCCGAGCGGCATCTACCTCTTCGTCGCACTCGAGACCAGCCGCGAAGTGGCGGTCGTCAACGCGCTGCTCGGCACGGAACTCTTTCGAATCGACGTGGGGCGGGCGCCTCGGGCCCTCGCCCTTTCCGGCGACGGAACGAGGCTTTTCGTCAAGAATTTCATGGACCGTTCCGTGAGCGTCGTCGATCTATCGCCACTCGTAGAACACGGTGAATTCGACAGCGAGCTGCTTGCGACGCTCCCCACTGTCAGGAGTGAGCGCCTTTCTCCTGAAGTTCTCTTCGGGAAGCAGCTCTTCTACGACGCAAGCGACACACGGCTCGCCCGCGACGGATACCTCAGTTGCGCAGTCTGTCATGCGGAAGGCGGACACGATGGACGCGTCTGGGATCTGACCGGACAAGGTGAGGGTCTGAGAAATACCATCAGTCTGCTCGGCTTTTCCCGCAGGCAGGGCCCGTTGCACTGGAGCGCGAACTTCGACGAGGTTCAGGACTTCGAAACGCAAATCCGTGATTTGGCGGAGGGGTCGGGACTGTTGTCGGATGCCCAATACGAGCTCGGCACCGTGAGGGATCCACTCGGCGATCCCAAGGCAGGACTCAGTCCCGATCTGGATGCGCTTGCGGCCTACGTGAACTCTCTAGAGGAGGTGCCACCCAGCCCATGGCGAGACGGTGACCAATTGACGAAGCTCGGCAAAGCGGGTCGCAAGGCGTTCGCTCGCCGCGGGTGCAATGAATGCCACTACGGTGCGACCTTTTCCGACGAAGAACAAAGCGGTCTGAAGGACGTCGGCACTTTGACGGCAGCCAGCGGAAAGCGTCTGTCCGGTCCTCTCGTAGGGCTCGACGTACCTTCGCTCCTCGGCGCGTGGAGCTCGGCTCCCTACCTGCACGACGGGTCTGCGCCGACCCTGGAGGATGCCATTTCGAGTCATGAAGGTGTCCTCCTCAACGACAAGGAGCTCACGCAAATCGCCTCGTTCGTGAAACAGATCGATGGTCGCGAACCTGGACTTCCGAAGCTCGGGTGTTTTGACGGAGCGCAGAACGAAAGCGAAACCGACGTCGATTGCGGCGGTAGTTGCGCGGCCTGTTCCATCGGGAGCTCGTGTGTTGCCCCGTCGGACTGCGCCAGCAACCTCTGCACCGAAGGAGTCTGTTCGACCGAAACAGACGAGCCGGGAGATAAGCCGCCCAGCGACGAGCCGGGAGATAAGCCGCCCAGCGACGAGCCGGGTTCCCCCTCGGGAGGCTCGGGCAACTCGTCCGAGGAGGGAATGGGTGGGGACTCCGGAGCGCACTCTCATCCAGCGCCACACGAGGAAGGCGCTGATCTCGTCGAGTCCGCGAGTTGCAACTACGGACCGGGCCGTCCGTCGCCGAACGCGTGGCTCCCGATCCTGACCGGAATGCTCCTCGCTTTCGGAAGACGACGGCGACGTTCGTTCCGCAGCGCTCCATCCGAGTGAACGGCGTTGGTCGGGAGCTCACGCGCTCCACGACCAGCATCCCTATGCCAGGTGATGGGGCGGCGATGAGCGCCACTGCGTGCGCGGCCGGGTCACTGCTGGTCGCCGGCGCCCACTGTGTCCCCGGAGCGGCCCGCCCGGCGCCGACATGCATCGATCAGCTCGCGGGCGGTCTCGAGCAAACGATTGGGGGTGAACGGTTTTTCGAGATGGCGACGCCGCCCGGGGTCGGTGTCGTCGAGATTGATCTCGCCGGCCGAGTAGCCCGACACGAACACGACCGGCATCCCCGGACGCAGGCGGTCGATCGCCTCGATCAGCTGTGGCCCACGCATCCTAGGCATGACCACGTCGGTGATCACCAAATCGATGCGGCGACTGTCGCGCACGATGTTCAGCGCCTCCTCGCCGTTCTCCGCTGCGAGCACCTCGAACCCGCCGATGATGAGGGTCTTGCAAGTCACGTTGCGCACCAGCTCCTCGTCCTCAACCACCAGCACCACCTCGCCCTGCCCCTCGGGGAAGGACGTTTCGGTCCTGGGGCGATGCTCCACCACCGCATCGCAGGGGGCCCAGTAGATCTCGAACTCCGTTCCCTTCCCCGGCTCGCTGTCCACCAGGATGAAGCCGCCGCTGTCGTCGACGATGCCGTACACTGTTGACAGCCCGAGGCCAGTGCCGCCCTCGACGCCCTTCGTGCTGAAGAACGGATCAAACATGTTGGCCAGGACATGCGAGTCCATACCGACCCCGGTGTCGGTGACCCGGAGGACGCAGTACTCGCCCGGCTCGATGCGACCGTTGACGCTGATCTGAACCGCACCGATCCGCTCGAACGATGTGGAGATCGTGATCTTTCCGCCCTCCGGCATTGCGTCCCGGGCGTTGACCGCGAGGTTGACCAGGATCTGCTCGAGCGCGCGGGTGTCCCCCTGGATCGGCGGGAGCTCGCCCGACAGGTCGGTCCTCAGCTCAATGTCCTCGCCGATCAACCGCCGCAACATCTGCTCGACTCCGGTGACCACGCCGTTGAGATCGGCGGCGCGTCGCTCGGTCACGTGCTGGCGGCTGAACGTGAGCAGCTGGCGGGTCAGCGCTGCGGCGTGTTCACCCGCAGCCTTGATCTCCCGGAGTGGCGCCTCGAGCGCCTTGTCGCCGCGGTACGTGCGCAGCAGCAGCTCGGCGGTGCCGAGCACCGCGGTCATCGCGTTGTTGAAGTCGTGCGCCACGCCACCCGCGAGCCGTCCCACGGCTTCCAACTTGTTGGCCTGGCGCATCCTCGCCTCGCTCTTGCGCAGCGCATCCTCGGCGCGCTTGCGCTCGGTCACGTCGCGGGCGTTGATGACGATGCCGCGCTGGGTGAGAGTTGCGATCGCCTCCAGGGAGCGCCACGACCCGTCGTTACAGCGGATCCGGAGGTCGACCGACGCCGTCGCCGCATTCTCGCTCAGGCCGCCGAGCAAGTCGAGCACCCGGCTCACGTCGTCGCGGTGCAGCACCGGCGCGAGCATCGTCCCGGTCAGCTCCGCCGGATCGTAGCCGAGCGCTCGCACTGACGGGCTCGCATACTCGACCTCCCCACGCGGCGTGACCACCGCGATGATATCGGCGCCCTTCTCGATCAGCGCGCGGAAGTGAGCCTCACTGGTTTCGAGCTCCCTGGCGTAGTCGCGGATGCGACCGTAGGCCTCGTTGAACGCCCCGGCGAGCTCGCCGATCTCGTCCTCGGTCTCCACCGGCACCTCGCGGTCGAGGTCTCCCTTGTGGATGCCGCGCACCACGCGCACCAGGTTCGCGATCGGCGAGGTCAGGCGGGAGACCATCAGGTACATGGCCAACACCGCGAGCAGCAGTGTGCCGAGCGCCAGCAGTAAGTTCTTGCGCGCCACCTCGTCAATGAATTCGTAGGCCTCCGCGGTATCGACGAAGTAGCCGAACACGAACCCGGCGTCGGTCCTCGTGTAAAGAACGTCGTACTCGCGCCCATCCACCCACACCCCGGTTTTCTCGACCACTTTGCCGGTCCTGGCTCCGGCCAAATCGACGGTGTCCCGCCACGACTTGTCGGAGAGCTGCGCTAGCTCGTCGCGCTCCACCGGGTACAGCACCTTGCGCGAGGGCTCGTGGACCAAGAACGCGAACGAGTGGTCAGTGATCGCGAACTCGTCGAGGGCGGCCTGCAGCGAATCGAGAGTCCAGTCGGCGGTCGCAACGCCGATGATCTTGGAGCGATCCGCATCGTACATGACGTGGGTAAACGTGATGAACACCGTAGGCCGGCCGCCGAGGGAGTCCATGTACGGCTCGGTCATGTACAGGTCGCGAGAGCGCGGTCGGCCGAGATCCCAGCCCTCCGAAACCGCGTTCGTGTACCAACGGTGGGCAGTGTAAGCGTAGTCGTCGTTGGAGTACTCCCACGTCGGCCTCGCACGCCCGGGGCCATCCACCACCGCGTACGCTCCGACCCAACGCTTGTTGGGCTCGAGGGTGAACGGCTCGAACCACAACCCGCCGCCCAGGATCGCCGGGTCGCTGGCGGTGCGCACCTGCGACAGCGCGAGCTGCATCGCCGCGCCGGACGCATCGAGAGACGGGTGGCGGCGCTTGAGCTCGTAGACCCAGGTGCCCAGCGACGCCAGCGACGCCGATTTCGCCTCCTGGTTGCGGGTGAAGTCGTCGATGTGCGTCAGGTGCCTGCGAAACGAGTCGCGAATCGAGGCGTCCTTGAGCTCGACCGCCTCCCCCTTCATCAGGCGGTACTGCAGCATCATGCTCGTCCCGAAAAATAGGACGAACAACGTCACCGTCGTGATCGCTGCCTTGCTCTTGAGACGAAGAGCCCTCAAATCGCCGATTCCCCTTCCACAATCAACTTCCCGCTGGAGTCCCGCTGGCTTGGGGGCCGCCACAACCCACCTTTCGACTGCCTCCAGCGAGCATCGCCTGCGACGAGCGAAGAAAACAAGAGCGGCACGTGCAGAGCAGTGCCCCTCCGTCGCCGCTTTAGCCCTCGCCAGCTGTGGGCCCAAACGGCGACGGGCAATCAACGCAAGGGGTTCCCGCCGTAGGTTGCGATGAAATCGCGGTCCCAGCGACGATCCAGCCAGGAGGATGACGGGGAGATCGATCGCGCCCCTCACCTGGGGCGCTCTACTCGGCCGCATGTTCGGCCGATGCTGAAGGCGCGGCTTTCAGCTGGCCCCTCGCCCAAACCGAGCAAGCCATCGTGGACGATGAAACGGTTTCGGTGGAACGCCTGCGCCCCTGTCGCAACACGTTCCGACGACCGGTCTCAATTGTTCTTCGTGACGGAAGACGGTACCGGAACCGTGCGACACCACCATGGGCGACGTGATCGCGGGACACGAAGGGAACGCCCTGCACTTCGACGGCTCCGGCGACGCCCTGGTGATGGATCACGACGCCGAGCTCGATCCTCGCCTGAGCGACTTTTCTGTGTCGACCTGGATGCACTCGACCCAAGGCGGTGTCCCGATCCTCCTCGACTATCGGCTATCCGGCGGCCACGGCTGGGTGTTATTCACCTACGGCGGGCGCCTCGGTTTCCAGATGAGATGGGGCCCAGCTCGTCGAACTGGTACAACTACATCAGCGACGCCCACGTGACGTGTCCCGGAAGCTCACTCACAAGGCAGGACCCGCGCCACGCGGATGCTGGTGTTGCTCGACCCTTTGGAGGCGAAGGCAACGCTGCCGTCGGCCATTGGCTCGAAGCCTTGGTAGACGCGATCGGGGATGGCGATGGCAAACTCGTCGCTCACTTCGGCACCGGTGGCGCGATCGAAAACTTGCGCGCTCATACCCTGGCCGGAGCTCCAGGCGAGGAGCATGCGGCTCTTACCGTAGGGGACGAGGTGCGAGTAGTTGGCCTGCGCAACCTCGATGTCCTGATCGGCGAGGCCATCGGTGAAGTGCAACAGGTGCACGGTGCCGACGTCCGAGGCGGTGACCCAATAGCCTCCATCGCCCGCGACAACCAAGTCACCGACACTGAGAGTGGCCAGGTCGTCGGGGGCGTAGATGGTCCGGTAGGGATTCGGCTGGGCGACGCGCCCCTCGTTGTCCGTGCCGCACACCATCACGAACCGCGACGCGTCTGGGTCCCAGGCGATCCGGGTGTTCCAGCTGTGGCTGCAGCCGACGCCCCATGGTCCGAAGTCGTCGGGATGGTCGAGGACGCTGCCGTCCGGTCCGACCACGACCATGCGATCGCCCTGGTGAATGTTGATACAGGCACCCTCGGACACGCTGATCGCGACTCCGAAGTACGCAGCGTAATTCGTGCCGTCGAAGGCGATGCGCCCGTGGTGCTGGTACCACCAGATCATGAGCGACGTGTCGCCGGTGGGCCCCGTCGAGTACGGGGGCAGGGTGTCACTCGAGGTCGTGAGCGGCGCGGTCCACACCTCATTTCCCGCACAATCGAAGCGTGCCATCCACATCTCGTGACAGGCAACAGGCGGATTGGGGCCGCCGTCGCACAGGTTCGACGGCTCGCCGCAGTTCAAGGTGCCGCCGCCCCGGGCGTCCCGAGTGAGCACGATCACGCCTCCGTCCGCGTCGGCCGCGATGTCCTGGTAGTCGTGGGCAGGTAGACTGAAGGGCGTGCCGACGAGAGAATCGCCGCAGTCGAGCTGAGCGATGTGGACGGAGTCGTCCTGGCCCATGAAGGCCAAGCGAGCGCCCCCGCTCGGCATCGAGCCCAGCGCCAAGGGAGTGAAGCCCGTTTCCGAGTCGTCGACGATGACGGGCACCCCCATGTCGACCTCCGTGATGCGCACTTCCGGGCTCGAGCAACTTCCCGCGACCGGATTTTGGCAAGCTGCTCCGCAGTCGGCCGTCAGGTTGCCGCCCGTTCCCGAGGCGCTTCCGCCGCTGCTCGATGCGCCACCGCTTCCGTCGTTGTTGTCGCCAGCGTTCGCGTCCGAGCCGGAGGAGCACCCGAGCGCGAAGCACCCGAGCGCGAAGCACCCGAGCGCGAAGTACCCGGGCCAGGCGAAGGAAGCTGTTGGGATGATGCACGTGCGATTTCCTGACATTCCACTTTGCTTTCCGAGGACCCAACGCGGCCCCGAGAACATCCTGTTGGTCGAGGATGACGGGTCACTGCGCTCGCTCGTTGCGAGCATGCTCAAGCGCCTCGGCTACACGGTCATCGCCGCCGAAAGTGGTGATGCCGCTTTGCAAAGCAGCAAGGCGCGCTCCGGCCCCGTACCGATGAGGGCGCCGGAGCTCGTTGCCGTCACCTGGCGCAGGACGGGTCGGTCACGGCGCGGCGGGCAGGTAACTCTGGATCGCTGCATACCAGACGTCGCCCATGACCACGTACCCCGCGTCGTTCGGGTGGAGGAAGTCGTTCATGAGCGCAGTGTCGTAGTCGGCGTGCGCGGTGAACGCGGCGTACATGTCGACCAGGATGACGTGCTTGCCGTTCCCGGCGCGAGTCTCCACGACCCCGGCGATCGCGTCGTTGTAGGCTTGCACGATGGCGTTCGCTCCGGCATCGGGAGTCGGAGTGATCTTGGCGACCACGAACAGCGCGTCGGGCGCGTCATTGGTCATTCGATCGAGCAGCGCGCCGAGCCGCGTGGGAGCGTTCGCGACGTCGACGTTCCTGTTCACGTCGTTGGTGCCGATCATCAGCAAGACGATCTGTGGATGATTGGTGGCAATCGACTGATCGACGAGCGGCGAAATACCCGAAGTGGTGTCGCTGTCGTCGATGGTGTAGCCCGGATGGCCCTCGTGGTTGCGCGGGAACGCCTTTCCGTCGAGCGTGTCGGGCCCATTGGGATCGGTGGCGCTGCCCACGAAGGTGAGCGCCCTGTGCGCCTGCACCGCGTCGTGAAACAGCTGCACCCGATATCCACCGCCCGGAGCCGAAGAACCGATGCCGTAGGTGATCGAGTCAGCGCCATCGGCCATCTCGGGGTCGAGGGACTCGCTCGCCTTTTCGTGGGGAGCCCGGGGCCAACTCGCCCGCCCCGGGCCAAAACGGCGGAGGGCAATCAACGCAACTGATCACCGCTGTAGGTGGCGCTCCCGGCTGGCGCACCTGGCGCACTCCACTCCTGCGGCGCCGGCATGTTCTCCGGTCGAAAGGCGTACTTCGCGGCTTGCATGAGTTGAGCGATGTCGACCATTTCGTTGTGGGCGTTGATGGTGATCGATGCGGAGCTGTTTGGTGCAGCCAAGAACTACCCAAACGCCGGCATGCCGGAGCGGCCGGGAGTAGTCGGTGTAGTCGGTGAAGCGGACGGGGGTACGCTATTTCTCGACGAAGTCGGCGAGCTGGCGCATGCGCTCCAGGCCCACCTGTTGAGGGTCTTGGACTCGGGTGAATACCACCGCCTCGGTGAGTCACGGGTTCGCCAAGTGGACATTCGCTTGATTGCCGCGACCAACCGCCCAGCGCAAGAGTTGAAGCATGACTTTGCTGCCCGAATGTTGCTGCGCGTGAATGTCCCAGGCTTGCAGGAGCGACGGGACGACATTCCGCTCATCGCACAGCACCTCATGTGTGCGAGAGCACGGCAGGAGCGCAAGATGCTTGAGCCATTCGTCGCGACCCGTCCTTACGGCACGTCCTACGTTCGAATGAAGCTGCCGTTCCTGAAGGCCCTCCTGAGTCATGAGTATACGAGTCACATACGCGAACTCGAGCGGCTGCTGTTGATGAGTGCAACAACCAGTCGCGGTGACAGCCTGCAGTTGACCAAGGAGGTGGAGGCAGAACTGGGGCGCTCAGATCGCCTCGGGACCCTGCAGATAGAAGACAATGAATCGCCTGGCGAGAGCGGTCCGGTATCGGCGCACGAGGTTCCTCCGCCATCGAGCAGCATTCGCCCAGGTGAGCTGTCGGCTGAGCAGATTCAGGCCGCGCTAGATCGCAACAACGGTGTGCTCGACAGCACCTATCGGGAACTTGGACTGAGGAATCGATTCGTGCTCCACCGGCTGATCAGGAAACATGGGCTGGTCGTGGCGCGACGACCACGGACAAGGCTGGCTGGCGACTGACGGCCGCCCGGGATGATGGCATCTGGCGCGTGCGGGGGCCCGCAGTCCCACAATCGGTAGACGACGAGCGCAGGTCCAACCAACGGGATGCACCGCCCATCGCGCGTCGTGGCGCACAGCGGCACGAGGTTTTCGGCAAACAGCACCGAGCCCCGAGCGCCGAAGCCCCAACGAATGTCGCGCGAAGTGCCCTCGGACCCGCACTCGTGGAATCTTCCGATCATGGCGTTCTACGTATCTACACGAGCCCCCCTCGAAACGGACGCGCGTCTCTACGCATTGGTGCACAATCCGGACAAAAAATTTCGCTCACTGTGCAGTCCAGTGACTGGCAGGAGGTGGCTTGGCGGGCGTGAGCACGTCCACGAGCCTGATCGATCTTTTCTGAACACCGGGCGAGGAACACGACGTCTACAGGAACATGCTGCCTAGACACCAAAGAAACCAAAGAAAGAGCGCTGCCGGGACCGAACGAGAAGGATGGGTTCGATGACCAAGTTCAGAGGCGTTGGCCTCGGGGTCGTCCTGGCCTTCCTCGTGGGCTGCGAGGGCGAGGCGTCCCAAGATGGCGCAGGCGGCTCCGTCAACCAGGAAGACCAAGGCGGATCGGGCGCGTCGAGCGGGTCGAGCGCGTCAGGAGGCTCGGGCGGTCAGGTGGGAATGGGAGCCACGGGAGGAAGCGGAGGTGAACCCAACGGAGGCAACTCCGGCAGCAGCGGAGGCAACTCCGGCAGCAGCGGAGGCAGCGGCGGATCACTCGCGAGTGGCGGCGGTCAAGGCGACACCACCGTCCCGGACCCATTGGACTACGCCGCGGGTTTCGACGAATTCTTCATGCACGACGAGTGCACCGCGGCCTATCCACCGCAACCTGACACGTGCCTGCACGACCAACTGCACGAGGAATCGTTCACCTTTGGCGGTGACCCCGACACCATCTATCGAGTCACGCTGCGCATACGCGGCCTCTTCGAACCAATGACCATAAGCGGCGGGATGACGCCGTATCCCGAACATCCCTACTTCAAGGTCGGTGGCACCGTTGCAAGTTTGGATTGGTCACGCTGGCACATCGAGGTTTCCGAACCCGAGCAAACGTATTGGCTGAACCACTACCCATCGACTTCGCACACCATCTACCAGGAAGACTTCGAAGCGACTCTCGAGATCGCCGGTGGTGCGGAAGTGGTGATTCGCGCCATCGATGGCAACGATCGTGAGATTGACAACGCCGAAGAAGGCCCGCCAGACCGACGCCAGATCATCGAAGGCGTAACGGAGGAGGTGCTGGACGGGCAGGTGCTACGTCTGGACGTGATCAGCGTGGAGGTTCAGGAATAGCGCGTCGATTCCACTCTACCGCGGCTTCTTCGCCACCATGAATGCGGTGTAGGGCTTGGCGCCCACGTCCGGCTGCTCGAGGTCCACGAAGCCGGCGTGGCGCACTTCGTCCGCGAGCGTCGACTTCGAGAACACCGCGGCGTAGGGGGCCTTGCCGAGCCACCGCATGACCGCGAGCACGGGGCGGTAGGGCACCCACGACTCGCCCAGGCAGGCCGTGGAGGAGACGAAGAAGCCGCCGGGCCGGAGGAGCCGATGGACCCGCCGCAACGCGGCGGCGCGATCCTCGACGAGGTGCAGCAGGCTGTAGGCGCAGATGCCGCCGAGGCTTCCGTCTTCGAACGCGGCGAAGCTCTCGTCGAAGGGCCCGATGTGGAACGTGACGTTCTCGACGTGTTGGTCACGCGCCTTGTCGCGGGCGATCCGGATCATCTCGCTCGACAGATCGAGCCCGTGGACGTGGGCGGCGCTCGGCGCGAGGCGCAGCGCCAGCGAGCCCGTACCGCAACCGATGTCGAGGACGACGTCCTGCGGGCGCATGAGGGCATTCGTGATCTCGATCTTGCGCTCGAAGGCGTCGGGGTTCTCGACGGGCTTGCGGGCGTACCGTTTGGCGGTTTCGTTCCAGAAGCGCGCGTCGGCGGTCATGGCGGGTTCCTCGTGGCTCATGCCCTCACCCTACGTTCGCGTTGGGCGGCTGTCTCGGTGCAATACCGCTTGGCTGTGCGCATCCGGTGCACTTCGGTCAGCCGGAGGTCTCCTGCACTTCCGGCATGGGAGCGCCACCGGGCCACTAGGGCGACGTCGGGTCGATCAGCGCGAGCGGTCATCGCTCGAGCGGGGTTCGACCGTGCTGCCCCCGGTCAGGTTCACGCGTAGGACCGGCTCGCCCTGGTAGCGCACTTCGCTGCCGCCGGAGGCCGCGACCTCGAGCAACGAGTGGGCGGCGACTCGAGCAACACTGCCACCCGTGAGATTCAGAACGACGTCGGCGCTCGGCAGCTCCCAGGCTCGATAGCTTCCACCTCCGCTCACCGTGACGTCGACCTGCTCCGCAACGCCGTCAGCTCGGACGATGCCCCCACCCGAACTGTCGAGCGAGAGCGTCTGGGTGACGAGCCCGTGAAAGCTCACGCTAGCGGCCCCACTGAATTCCCCGCGGAAGGCTTCCGTTTCCACCTCGCGGAAGTGGGCAGCGGCTCCGCCGCTCGTGACGACGTCGAGGGAGGGCGCCGTCATGGGGCCAAATTCGATGGTGCCGCCTCCAGACGTTTCGAACTTCCTCACCTCGGGCAGCACCAGGTCGACCTCGACGGCTCGGGTCGGTTCGTAGAGCTCGGAGTCGCTTCTCCATCCGATGGACAAGCGCCCGCCCTGCTCGACCACCTCGACTTCGGGCAGAAGGTTGTCATCGGCCGTGAGCCGGAGGCGGGGTTCGTCGCCTTGTTCGACGCGGACGGAAAATCCGCAGCAAACGTCCACGGAGGATGCTTCCGCCACGGGTCTCTCTTCGGTTTCGATCACCCCGGAGCCCTCGACGACGGAACAGCCTGCGAAGAAGACAGCGCCGACGAGACAGGCTCGAAGTGCCTCCCAGGGCGTCGTACGGCAGAGTTTGGCGGATGGTCGGGCGCGGAGGAGGAGACCGTTCATGCCCCTGTGTGCCCGCTCCGCCGGGAAGTGTTCTAAGGAAAGTGGTGCCAAACGCCCCGACCGGCGGTCGCCCATCCAAAGCCCATCGACCTCGAGCCGCGCGAGCTACTGTTTTCGTTCAGGTCTTGACCGAAGCGCGCGATCCAGGACTTCGCGCACTTTGCCCGCCAGCTCGCCCGCGGTGAACGGCTTCCTCAGGAGCGTTAGCTCGCCGGGCGGCAGAAGAAGAGACAGGTTCGCGTCGGGGGCATAGCCAGAGACGAACAGGATGGGGAGGTGAGGAATGCGTTCCAGCAGCCGTTTGGCGAGCTCGCCTCCGCTCATCCGCGGCATGACCACGTCGCTGACCAGAAGATCGATGGGGCCGCGGTGCCGCGCCTGCGCCTCGAGCGCCTCCACGCCATCGCAGGCCACCAGTACCTCGTAGCCGAGGCTGGTCAAGATCTCGCGCGTCAGGTTGCGGACCTGCCGCTCGTCTTCTGCCAGCAAGATCGTCTCCCCCCTCCGCGCCTTGGGTAAGCCCTCGGCAGAAGCCGGGGCGGCCGACATTGCTACGTCATCGGTGCATGGTAGGTACACGTCGATCGTCGTGCCCACCCCTTCGCGACTGGAAACCGCGATGTGACCCCCGCTCTGGCGGACGATGCCATAGACCGTCGAAAGACCCAGTCCGGTGCCCTTGCCCGGGGCTTTGGTGGTGAAGAAGGGCTCGAAGATGCGTGACTGAATGTCCTCGCTCATTCCCACGCCCGTGTCGCTGACGCTCAGTCTGGCGTAGGCGCCCGGGCGCACGCCCGGCTCGCGAGCGCTTTGCTCCGAGAACTGGACCTGGCTGGTCCGCAGGGTGAGCTTGCCCCCACGTGGCATCGCGTCGCGAGCATTCAGGGCCAGGTTGACGATCACCTGATCGATCTGTCCGGGGTCGGCCAGCGCGGCACAGAGAGGCGCGCCGTATACCGCGGAGAGCTCGATGTTCTCCCCGATCAGGCGGCGCAGCATTTGCTCTGACGCCTGGAGCTCCGCGTTCAGATCGATAGGCCTGGGTGCGCGCGCCTGCTTGCGGCTGAAGGCCAGCAGCTGGCTGGTCAGCGCCTCGGCACGCTCGCCCGCGCCCAGCACCTCCTGGATGTTCTCGCGTGCCGGGTGGTCCGGCGGCAGCAGATCGAGCGCAAGGCTGCTGTAACCGGAAATCACCAACAGCAAGTTGTTGAAGTCGTGCGCGATGCCGCCCGCGAGCTGACCTATCGCGTCCATTTTCTGCGCCTGGCGCAGCTGAGCCTCGCTGGCCTGAAGCTCGAGCTGGGCCTGCTTTTGTAGAGTGACGTCACGGAATACGGAGATCGCACCGTGCGCATTGCCGTGCTCATCGCGTAGCGGTCGCGCGGAGGCGCTGAGCCAAAGGCCGCGCGCGTCTGCGGCCGGCTTTAGATATAGCTCCTGGTCGATGATCACCTCGCCCTGAAGCGCACGAGCCAGTGGCAGGTCGCTGGCAGCGAGCGGGGCCTCGTTGGCATCATGCACTACCCCGAAGTCCTGCGACCATTGCTCGAATGCGATGCCTGCTGGGCTGGGTCCAACAATCTTCCGCGCGGCGGCGTTCCAAACCAGAACCTCGCCCCGTTGATCGACGACCACCAGGCCCTCTCCCATGTTGTCGAGAATCGAGGCCAAAACCTGCGCTTGCTGGCGACTCTGCTGCTCGGCCTCGCGCAAAGCCCGATCGCCACCCTGGATGCGTTCGAGCATGTGGTTGAAGGCATCCACCGCGACGCCGACCTCGTCGTTGCTGTGCTGCGGCGCGCGCAGCGTGTAGTCGCGCTGCTCCGAAATGGAGCGAGCCGTCGTGGCGAGTTCCAGGATCGGCTGCGACACCAGGCGCTGCAGGCGCAAGAAGAGCAGGTAGGCTGCGAGCGTCGAAACTGCCAGGGCCAGCGCCAACACCAGGGCAAACTGCCGCAAGCGATTCCACAGCTTGGCCTGCGAGGCCACCAAGTGGAGCGTGCCCACGCGCTCCTTGCCCAGCATCACCGCGCTCGACTGCACGAACACGCCTTCGGTGAATTCGTGTCCGTCCGGTGGAGGAGACTCCGGGCAGCGCGCGCCGTCGCCGGGGCGCTGAAAGGCCGAGAACAGGCGGCCTTCGGCGTCGAACAGGCAGGCCAGGCGCACTTGTGACTGCGGCTGGAGGGCCGACAGAATCTCCTCGGCCCCGGCTTTGTCGTTGAAGGCCAAGGCTGCGGTACTGTTGGCACCGATGAT
This sequence comes from Polyangiaceae bacterium, assembly GCA_050289625.1. Lineage (GTDB taxonomy): Bacteria > Myxococcota_A > Polyangia > Polyangiales > Polyangiaceae > NIC37A-2. Next base: position 43,566 of record JBNKGC010000030.1, read on the forward strand.
GTCCCCGATAGTGGCCATTTCCGAGGTCATGGCTGTGCGGTAGCTGACGAATTCGAGGACACCCCCGGCACCAGCCAGCAGCGTCAGCGACGCACCGGTCGTGCCCATGGCAATGAGCATCAGCTTGGCCCGGATCGACGCGGAGCGGATCATTTTCGCGATCCTCCCGATCGCGCCAGGCGCAGGAGCTTGGCGCTGATCTTCAAGCCGCTGAGGCGAGCCGTGTCGAGATTGATCTCGAAGCGCACGAAGCCTTTGGTGTCCAGAAAGAGATTGATGAGCACGCCTTCTTCGACAAACCCGGGCTGATCGCCCACCGACAGGACGGGCTTGCCACGCGTGCTAGCGACGATGCCGCGGACCACCGCCCGATCCGCCGTCGCGACATAGAGAAGGTGGCAGGGCTTGAGCTCGTCCCGCGACTCCACATGCAGGAAACGTGCGGGACGAGCTTTGATCGGCTGCCGGCCGACCACTTGCTCGAGCTGGGAAGTCAGGGGGCCGCCGCCCCACGCGCATACCACGAAAGGCGCGCTGGGCGACGTGAATGCGGAGGCCGGCCAGTCGATGAAGCGGGTGAAGCGCTCGATGAACTCGGCCTTCACGGCGTGCTCCGGCGCGGTTCGCGCTGATGTTGTGGCCCAGCTGACTCCCGGTTGGGCCAGGCTCAGGACTGCAACGAGCGGTAAGGGCCAGAGACCGGCCTTTCGCCGTGCAATGCCTGGGCTGGGACGCGCCATGGCGGGCCACCGGCCGCGCCGAACAGGCGAGAGCGCGTGGCGTGGTCCGGCCAGGGTCATGGGCGGCGCTGCGTGACCCTACCCCCGGACGGGCCCCGCCGGTCAGCGGCCTTCGGCCGCAGGCATACCAGACCGGATAACGACGGTACTGTCACCTCGCGCCAGTCTCGTCGACCGCGGAGCCCCCTTGGTTGTCCCTGCCCCATTGGTTGTCCTATCTGTAGCGCTAGCCCGCCTTCGCTCTGCGTTGCGGCCTTGCTGATGACCGGCGAAAGCCTCTCATGTTTGAACAGTAGCCCAGAACCGGGCGTGATCAGGGGGGCTAGTGGGCCGAAAGAACGCTTCGTGAGCTCCGCCGGGAGCACTCATGTGAGCAGAAACCTGTGCTGGCTACTTGGTCTGACCTCTTTGCCGCCCTCTGGTAGTCGTGATGCAAGCCATCGAGAGTACCGGCGCAACCAGAAGCGGCGCTCGCTGGAATCACCCCAGCGGCTTCCCTCGGTACGCCTACCGCCACAAACGGCCTGACTTAAGGACGTCTGCGGGGCATCCGTTTACCGCTTTGACGATGGAACAAGCGACGCGGGACCCAACGCTGGGCACTGCTCCTGTGCCTCGGCTCGGATGCGTGGGGTCAGCCTGCCGTTCCGGCCCACCTGCTCGACACCCGTCGGTGCTCAGCACGTTCAGGAGCACATCGGCGTCGACGCCACGCGTCTCCCCTTCAACTCGATCATCTCTACTGAGATGCGAACCGATGCCGAGCCGTCGGGGAATCCGCTGGTGAACGCCGGTGCCATCGCGAGCGTCCACGCTCTGTCTCCGACGAATGCCGAGGCGTGGTGGCGCGCCACCCCCACCAACGGCGGAGTCAATCCTGCCACTCGCGCGCGGGTCTCAGCGCCCGCCACCCCTGCCGCGGGCGAGGATGCCCATGAGCCGTGACCCTTCTCCAATAGCACTCGCGCTCCTCTCGCTACTCCTCGCTCTTCCCAGTGCGGCTCAAGAGCCTCCGCCAACCCCCGAAGGTCCGGGGCCCG